>JBDZVK010000099.1:0-2087 GCA_040255725.1 Actinomycetota bacterium | reverse complement strand
GACGACCGGCCACAACCGGGTCGAAGCCGGGAAGATCGGCCACAACCGGGTCGGAGACGGGAAGATCGGCCACGACGGGATCGACCCGGGCCCGGCGACCCGAACACGGCCAGAGCCGGGACGAAGCGCCCGAAGCCGAAGGGTTCCAAGTCGAAGGACCCGAAATCGAAGCGCACCGGGCCAGGCGGTGCCCCGTCGAAGAAGGCCACATCGAAGAAGCCCACATCGAAGAAGGCCACATCGAAGAAGCCCACATCGAAGAAGGCCCGATCGACGAAGGCCAAGGCCAAGCACGGCACGGCCCCGACCCCGAAGCGCAAACCGAAGAACCAGGCCCGCAACGCGGGCGGACCGAAGCGTCACGCGGTCGGCGGTCGACCGCCCGGGAGCGGCCGCCCCGGCTCGGCCCGCTGACCGTCGCAGAGCTCCCTGTGAAGACGATCGTCGACCGAACGACTACCGCCGACCCGGAGATCGGCACTAGGATCGGTCGCTCACGGTGATCGTAGCTCAGATGGTTAGAGCGCCGCGTTGTGGTCGCGGAGGTCGGGGGTTCGAGTCCCCTCGGTCACCCCAAGTGGAGCTGCCCCCGACACGTCCGACGGGTCGCGGGAAGCACCCACGAGCGCCTCTAGCTCAACGGTAGAGCAACGGACTCTTAATCCGCAGGTTCCGGGTTCGAATCCCGGGGGGCGTACCACCGACCGGCATCGGCGAGCGGATGCGCCGAGGGGCGCATCCGACCAACGGGCACTCCTGGCGCGTTCGCGGAGCACCCCTCGGCGCACGACGACCGCGAGGCGAACCCGATGTGACCCGTCCCCGCAGCCTGGAAGCCGCCTCCTAGGCTGTCGGACCGTGACCACCGAGACGGCATGGTTGCGCAAGCAACCACGACAGCAGCGGGCGATCGACCGGGTCGAGGCGCTGCTCGACACCGCCGCGGTCGTCTTCCACGAACTGGGCTACGAGAAGGCCACCACCAACCACATCGCCGAGCGGGCCGGGATCCCGGTGGGCACGCTGTACCGGTGGTTTCCCGACAAGGCAGCACTCGCCGAGGGCCTGGCAGCCCGCTACCTGAACGAGCTCACCGCCACCTACGCCGATCTGCTCACCTCCGCACCGCCACAGACCGAACTCATCCGCACCGCCATCCGTGACGTCGCCGAGCTCGTACGTGAGAACCCGGCCGTCCCCGAACTCGTCTCGGTGGCGGCGACCTCCGACACCGGCGGCGTCTTCCGGGCCACGCTCCAGGAGGCGATCGCCATGACGATCCGCGTCGTGGTGCCCACCGTCGCGGACGACGACGCCGAACGCATCAGCCGGATGATCACCACGGTCACCTTCGCGGTACTCGGCGACGCGCTCCGGCTCGACGACGCCGGCTACGAACACGAGGTCGAGGAGTTCTCGAGTCTGGTGATGGCCTGGATGATCGCGCGGTTCCCGCCCGCGGACTACCCGGTCTGGCAGGAAGACGACCCGTTGATCACCCCGCTCGCACCGAGCCCGGGCGAACCCCCACGCGACCGCCCGACCGACACGAGCGACCCACGACCGGCGACGCCCGAACCGTGACGACCGGACTGTTCATCGACGGGACGTGGCGAGACGCCGGTTCCGGCGCCACCCGGGAGATTCGGAGCCCGGCCGACGGCCGCGTCGTCGCCGTGGTCGCCGAAGCCGCCGCGGACGACGCCCGTCGCGCGGCCACCGCGGCGCGACGCGCCTTCGACTCGGGCACCTGGCGGCACACTCCGGCACCGGAGCGCGCTGCGCTGTTGCACCGCGTCGCCGACCGCTTGACCGATGCCCGCGACGAGGTGGCCCGGCTCGAATCCGGTGACACCGGCAAACGACTCGTCGAATCGGCCATGGACGTCGACGACGTCGTCGGCGTGTTCCGGCACTTCGCCGACCTCGCACGACACGACGGCGGCCGCGTCGTCGACGTCGGTGCCCCCGCCATCGAAAGCCGGGTCGTGACCGAACCGGTCGGCGTGTGCGCGTTGATCACGCCGTGGAACTACCCGCTGCTGCAACTGTCGTGGAAGGTCGCCCCGGCACTCGCCGCGGGCAAC
>JBDZVK010000459.1:0-1727 GCA_040255725.1 Actinomycetota bacterium | reverse complement strand
TGACTGCCACGACGACCGAAGCCGACCTGATCGTGCTGGGGCTCGGCCCCGGCGGGGAGTCCGTCGCCCAGGTGGCGGCCGAGGCCGGTCGGACGGTCGTGGGCGTCGACCCGTCGCTGGTGGGAGGCGAATGCCCCTACTACGGCTGTATCCCCTCCAAGATGTTGCTGCGCGCGGCCGAGACCCTGGCCGAGGCCGAGCGGGTGAACGAGCTCGCGGGCCGGGCCACCACCGAGCCGGATCACGGCCGGGTCGCGGAGCGGATCCGTGACGAGGCGACCGACGACTGGGACGACACCGTCGCCGTCGAGCGCCTGGAGAAGGCCGGCGTGACCGTCGTTCGCGGCGCGGGGCGCCTCAGCGGGCGGGCCGACGACGGTCGGTTGACCGTCGAGGTCGACGGCCGACGCTTCGCCGCACGCGATGTGGTGGTCGCCACGGGCACCGCACCGGCCATGCCGCCCATCGACGGGTTGGCCGAGCTCGGGGCGAGCGTGGATGGTCCGGTGTGGACCAACCGCGAAGCGGTGCAGGCCCGCACCGCGCCGGCATCGCGGATCGTGCTCGGCGGCGGCGCGATCGGCTGTGAGCTGGCCGACGGGTTCGCCCGGTTCGGCAGCGCGGTCACCGTCGTCGAAGCCGGACCGCGCATCCTCGGAGTGGAGGAACCCGAGACCTCCGAGGTGATCGCTGGGGTGTTCACCGATCGGGGCATCACGGTGATGACGGACGCGAAGGCCGACAGGATCGAAGCCGACGGCGAGGGAGGGGTCCGCGTGTACCTCGACCGTGGCGAAGACGCCGGGCCCGGTCCCGGCGAGCTGACCGCCGAGCGGCTGCTCGTCGCGGTCGGCCGCCGAACGAACCTGGCAGACCTCGGCCTGGACACCGTGGGCCTCGATCCGGATGCCCGCTCGCTCGCCGTGGACGACGATCTGCACGTGCTCGACGGCGACGACGTCCCGATCGACGGGTTGCACGCGGTCGGCGACGTCACCGGACGCGGCGCGTTCACCCACGTCGCGACCTGGCAGGCCCGGGTGCTCACCGGCAGGCTCCTCGACCGGGATGCGCCCTTCGGCGGCTACCACGGCCTGGCCTGGGCGACCTTCACCGACCCCGAGGTCGGCCGGGTCGGGATGACCGAGGCGCAGGCCCGCGACGCCGGTCTCGACGCGCAGATCGGACGGGCCGAGATCGCGAAGGACTCACGTGGTTGGATCCACGGTCCGGGCAACGACGGGTTCGTGAAGCTGGTCGTCGACGCTGCCCGCAGCGAGTTGGTGGGCGCCACGGTCGTCGCTCCCCACGGCGGAGAGATCCTCGGGCTGTTGACCCTCGCGGTGCACGCCCGGGTGCCGGTCGAAACGCTTTCGACGATGCACTACGTGTTCCCGACGCTGCACCGGACGGTCCTCGAAGCCCTCGACACGCTCCCCTGACCCGACCCGTCCCGATCCCCACCCCGCACCCGGTACCCGTCCGAACGTCGGGGCGTTCGGGGCGCATGGACCCCGAAATCGCGCGGCATCCAGCAAGCAACCGACGGGAGCGCCCACATCTCCTGACGGTCAGGCGTAGCGGCGGGCGATGCGATCGACCTCGGCGCCGTAGGAGCCGCCGAACAGACAGGCGTGGACCAGCAGCGGCGCGAGCTGGTGGAGCGCCACCCGGTCGTCACGGCCGGGCAACGGCGGGCTCGCCTCGTCGTACGCGGCGAACGTGGC
>JBDZVK010000098.1:0-8820 GCA_040255725.1 Actinomycetota bacterium | reverse complement strand
ATCGGCACGTGCGCGTCGTCGGCCAATTCGATGATCTCGTCGAGGATGTCGGCCGCTTCGACCTCGACCGAGACGAGGATCTCGCGCACCCCGCGGCGGTGCGCGAGCAGGAGTTCCCGGACGGCCTGGCGACCTTCGACCTGGTCACCGCCCACGTCGGCCGACGCGGAGCGTCCCCGACTCCGGTAGTCGGCGCGCATGGCCGGGTCGACGCCCGGACGCGCCGGCGCCCGCCGGTTCGATCCGCTCGACCGACCCTTGGCCGGGCGGCCGCGTGAAGCCTTGGACCCCTTCGACCGGCCCGGTGCGGCGGCGCGCGGCCTGGGCGTGCCCCGCTTCGGCGCGGGTTTGCGGCCCCGACCGCTTCCCGAAGCTCCCTTCGGCGGGCTCATCGGGTCACCACCGCGGACGCGAAGCAGGCGATCCCCTCTGCCCGACCGATCGCACCGAGGGCTTCGGCCCGCCTGCCCTTGACGCTCACCGGCGCGCCGACCGCGTCGGACAGCGCCTGCTGCATCGCTTCGCGTCTCGGCGCCAGCTTCGGCGTCTCGGCGACGACCGAACAGTCGACGTTGCCGATCTGCCACCCTTGGGCCCGCACGAGCGCCGTGACCTGCGTGAGGAGGCCGATGCTGTCGGCTCCCGCACTGGCCGGATCGGATTCGGCGAAGTGCGTGCCGAGGTCGCCGAGCCCCGCCGCGCCCAACAGCGCATCGGCGCAGGCGTGGGCGACCACGTCACCGTCGCTGACCGCTTCGAGCCCGCGACCGTCGAAGCGCTGACCGCCGAGCACGAGCGGCCGGCCCGGGTCGTCGGAGAACCGGTGCACGTCGAAGCCCTGCCCGACCCTGACCTCGTTCACGGACGGTGCTCCGCGGCCTGGCCGGAGCGGGCCGCCGGGCTCAGCTCGGCCAGTTCCGGTCGGGCCGGTCCGACCGCCAGCACGTCGGCGACCGAGAGGTCCACCGCATCGGTGATCTTCAGGTTCGTCCGCTCGCCGGGCACCACGACCACCGAACCGCCCGCCGCGGTGACCAGCGACGCGTCGTCGGTCGCCTCGGCGTCGACGTCGGCGTGGACTCTGCGCAGCACCCCGGCGTCGAATGCCTGCGGGGTCTGCACCGCCACGAGGTCGTCACGGCCCACGTCGAGTGGCCGACCGTCCCGTCGACGCAGGGTGTCGACCACGGCGACACCGGGAATCGCCCCGTCCGCGCCGCTGCGCACGGTGGCGATCACTTGGTCGAAAAGCGCGGTGCTCGCCAGGGGCCGGACCGCGTCGTGGACGACGATCACCTCGCAGGTGTCGGGAATCTCGGCGAGGCCCGCACGCACCGACTCCGACCGGGTGGCGCCGCCGGCCACCACGACGTCGGCGGCCGGCTCGGGCCGGCCGGTGAGCCGCTCGGGCACGACCAGCACGACGAGGTCACACGCGCTGCGGGCCGCCGCCATCGAGAAGTCGAGCACCCGCTGTCCGCGCAGGTCGGCATACTGCTTGAGACCGCCGTAGCGGCGCCCCTCGCCACCGGCCACGACGATGGCCGCGGTGGTCACCGGCGACCCCCGACCGGTTGCAGCTTCGACGTGGTGGGGCATGGGCGCGGACCGGAACCGATCGGAGGGTGGACCCGCGGCGCGTCGGCACGCCACAGGCAGCCCACGAGGATAATCGAGTTCCCGCCGGGTGCAACCTGCTGGCCCGACCGCTCGACCCCGCGACCGGCATCGCGCCGTTCGGGGGTGGGGTTTGACGACGGTGGGAACGAGGCCGATCCGTGGCGGGTAGCATCCGTCACATGGTCGAAACGACGATGCTGCAGTCCATCGAACTGTTCGCCACGTTCTCCGACGACGAACTCGCGGTGCTCGCCAACTCGGCGAGCACCCAGAAGCTGAGCCGGAACGACGTGCTGTTCCTCGAGGGTGACGAACCCGACCACGTCTACGTCGCGGTCAGCGGGCGGATCGCGATCGTGAACCGCTCGATCGACGGGCGCGAGTCGGTGATCGCGCTGATGGAGGCCGGTGACCTGTTCGGTGAGATGGGGCTGTTCGACAACGAGGGACGGTCGGCCGGTGCCCGGGCCCTGGAACCCTCCGAGGTGATCGAACTCCCCTATGCGCCGATCCGCAAGATCTACACCGACCGTCCCCAGCTCCTGTGGGAGGTGGTGCGTCTGCTCGCCCGACGGATCCGGGTGACCGACACGGCGCTGGCCGATTCGGTCTTCCTCGACGTGACCGGCCGCACGGCCAAGCGGCTGCTCGAGCTCGCCGGCGACGCCGACGAGTTCACCCTGCCCGTCACCCAGGAGGAACTCGCCGGCATGGTCGGCGCGTCACGCGAGCGGGTCAACAAGGCGATCGCCAGCTTCGTTCGCCTCGGGTGGATCGACCAGACCGACCGTCGCTACCAGATCCGCCGCCGCGAGGAACTCGAGCGCCGGTCGAGCTGACCGGCCGCCGAGCCGGTGAAGCTTCAGCCGTAACGCTCGGCGACGCTCGCCTGGGCGAGCCGCCCCAGCGCGCTCGCGACGTTCCGGGCGCGCAGGGCGCCCATCCCCTCGACCTCCTCGAGGTCCTCGGGTGACGCGGCGAGCAACTTGGTCAGCAGATGGAAGTGGGCGACGACGCGGTCGGCCATGGGCCGGGGGAACCGTCTGATCCGCGACAGCATCCGGTAGCCACGGGCGGCGAGGGGCGTGTCGAGATCGTCGACGTCGCTGCCGAGCCGCAGCGTGGCTGCGACCGCGTCGAGGTCGACGAGCCGATCGGTCTCCAGATTCGACAACACCCCGAGCGCGTCGTCGACCGACCAGTCCGGATCGTCACGCACGTAGTCGCGCACCACCAGGTTGCGGGCTTCGGCGACCCCCCGCACGAGCTCGACCATCTGCAACCGGATCATCCGGCCGTCGGTGCCGAGCTCGAGGACGTAGCCTTCGACCTCGTCGGCGATCCGCACGACCATCTCGGCCCGCTGCAACGCGCTCGCGACGTCGCGAATCGTCACCAGATCCTGCACCTCGAGCGCGGAGAGCGACGCCATGACGGTGTCGTGGCGGCTGCGGTACCGCTCGAGCGCGGACAGGGCCTGGTTCGCCCGGGCCTGGACCCGAGGGAGCGGGTCGAGCGGGTACTTCTCCGGCCCGAGATAGATCGTGATGGTGGTCATGCGTTCCGAGACCGAGATCACCGGCAGGTTCAGCGCCCGGGCGACGCGCTCGGCCGTGCGGTGCCGCGTGCCGGTCTCCGACGTCGGCAGGTTCGGGTCGGGCACCAGGTGCACGTTGGCCCGCATGATCCGACGCAGGTCGTTCGAGAGGATGACCGCGCCGTCCATCTTGGCGATCTCCGACAGGCGCTGCGGGCTGAACACCGCGTCGAGTTCGAATCCTCCCGAGCAGAGCTCGAGGACCTCGGGGCCGTCGCCCACGATGATCAGCGCGCCCATCCCGGCGCGGACGATCCGGTCGAGACCCTCTCGCAGGGGTCGACCGGGCGCCACCAGTGCGATCGCCCGTTCCAGATCGGCATGGTGGTCGGGGGTCACACTATGAGCGTACCGATCTGCGCGCTCGATCGATCAGTGCAACAGCGCGAAGGGACCAGGGTCGTCAGGCGCGAAGGGGCTGGTCACGGCCTTCTTCGGCGACGATCCGGTCAAGGCCGCCTCGAGCCCGGCGGTGAGGTCGGCGACCCGCTCGAGGCGCAGGCCGAGCCCGTCGGCCGATCGCGGTGTGCCCG
Organism: Actinomycetota bacterium; assembly: GCA_040255725.1. Taxonomy (GTDB): domain Bacteria; phylum Actinomycetota; class Acidimicrobiia; order Acidimicrobiales; family Iamiaceae; genus JAFDWI01. Next base: position 5,070 of record JBDZVK010000098.1, on the reverse strand, counting down.
CGGGCACGATCGCGCGTGAGAACCCGAGCAGGGCCGCGTCGGCGAGGCGTTCGGCCACGTCGGGAACGCGGCGCACCTCGCCGGTCAGGCCGACTTCGCCGCACACGACCACATCGGCGTCGACCGGCGTCGCCGTCGCCGCGGAGGCGACCGCCACGGCCACGGCCAGGTCGGCGGCGGGCTCGGCGACCCGCAACCCCCCGGCCACCGAGACGAACGCGTCGCCGCCGACTCGCCCCTCGGCCTCGAGAACGGCGAAGACCAGGTCGAGCCTCTTGGTGTCGAGTCCCCGGCCGCGGCGATCTCCGCGGGTGCCGTCGTGGGGTCGCACGAGCGCCTGGATCTCGGCCAGCAGCGTCCGTCGCCCGTCACGGACCGGGCAGACGACCGAACCGGGGGCACCGATCGGGCGGTCCTGCAGGAACAGCCCGCTCACCTCGGAGACCCCGTGCAGCCCGTCGCGGGCCATCGTGAACACCCCCAGCTCGCCGACCGGGCCGAAGCGGTGTTTGATCGCGCGGAGGGTGCGCAGTCCCTCGTCGAGGTCGGCTTCGAAGGTGACCACGGTGTCGACCAGGTGCTCCAGGGTGCGGGGTCCGGCGATGGCGCCGTCCTTGGTGACGTGCCCGATCAGCACCAGACCGGTGCCGGTCGCCCGGGCCGCGGTCGCCAGGCGCTGGGCGGCGCTGCGCACCTGGGCGACGCTGCCGGGCACGCCGGTGACCTCCGGGTCGGTGACCGCCTGGATCGAATCGACGAGCAGCACCGCCGGTCGCCGTTCGGTGAGGAGGGTGACCAACTCGTCGACCTGCGGGTCGTCGGTGACCAGCAACGCAGTCGGCACCCCCAGGTCCAGCCGGTCGGCTCGCAGGCGGATCTGAGCGACGGTCTCCTCCGCCGCCACGTACAGCACGGGCGCGGTGCCCTCGACCGAGGCGAGCCCGACGGCGACCTGCAGGGCGAGCGTCGACTTGCCGACCCCGGGCGGCCCCGACAGCAACGTGACCGACCCGGGTACGAGGCCACCGGCGAGCACCCGGTCGAACTCGGTGCTGCCCGTGGGCACGGGACGGGACCGGAGCGCGGACAACTCCGCGAGCGGGGCCGGCCCTGCGTCGGGCTCGCCGTGCCCGCGGGCAGCACCGTGCCCGGCGGCAGCGAAGACTTCTTCGGCCAGGGTGTTCCACCCACCGCAGCCGCTGCAGCGACCGTTCCACACCGGGGTCGTCTGCCCACAGTCGCCACAACGGAATCGGGAACGGGTACGCGAGGTCATGCCCCGATCATGCCGCGGGGGTGGGACACTCCCCGTGGGCCGGGCCCCACCGTCCGGCAGCGTGGCTAGCCGCGGATCTGCTGGGCCAGGTAGTTGGCCTCGCCGACCTGGTCGATCAGGGAGAGCTGCGACTCGAGCCAGTCGGCGTGGTCCTCCTCGCCGGACAGGATCGACGCGAGCAGGTCACGGGTGCCGTTGTCGCCCACCTCGACGGCCCGGGCGATTCCGGCGTTCAGGCGCTCGATCGCCTGACGTTCGAGTTCGAGCGCGGCGCCGATCTTCTCGGGCGCGTTCTCGCCGATGTGGAGCTTGTCGAGGGTCTGCAGGTTCGGCATACCGTCGAGGTACAGGATGCGTTCGATGAGTGCGTCGGCATCCTTCATCTCGTCGATGGATTCGTCCCGGAACTTCTCAGCGAGGCGGTCGTAGCCCCAGTCGTCCAGCATCCGCGAGTCGAGGAAGTACTGGCTGATCGCGGTCAACTCGGCCTTGAGCACCTGGTTGAGCAGCTCGATGATCGACGCGTCACCCTGCATGGTCGTCTCCTCGGTGAACGGCGGACCCCACCGAATCTACCGACTCGGGCACGTCCGGTGGGGCGACCCTCCGGATCAGCCTGCTCGGGCGCCGGCGTGGATCGTGACCGCCACCTCGGAACCGGGTGCCACCCCGGGCTCGTGCAGGGCGGACGCCGAGTGTCGCAGGCGGGCCTCGTCGCAGAGCCGGCGGATCTCGTCACGGCAGCTTCCGCAACACGTGCCCGCGCCACAGGCAGCGCCGACGTCGTCGACATCGTCGATGAAGGGCGACTCGAGCAGGTCGCGGATCTCGTGGTCGGTCACACCCTTGCACAGACACACGTACACGTCAGCACTCCTCTCGACAGGTCCGAGAGTGCGGTTCGCAGCGGTGCCGGCGGGCCGTTCTCATAGCAATAAGAGAGCCTAACAGCGCCTGGCAGGGTTGCGTCAAGAGGTGCCGGACGTCTCCGGGGGACCGGTACCGGATGCGTCACCGTGCCCGCGGTCACCGTCCGCGCCGGCGCCTGCCACGCCGTCACCGCTCGCAGTGGGAGCACCGGACCCGGCGAAGGGGTCCGAGACCTCGATGTCGGGGAGAAGCGCACGCTCCGCCCGGTTCGCGCGGCGCCGGAGCCGGAAACCGAGCACCACCAACCCGATGAGCACCACAGCAACGACCACGGCGGCCGCGATCACCGCACCCCAACGGGTCTGCGAGGCGTGCACGTCGATCGACTCCGGAGCGGCGCCGAGCGTCGCCGATGCGGTGATGGTCTCGTTGCCCATCGAATCGTTGCCCTTGTCGCCCGACCAGTCCACGGCGCCGGTCGGCACGATCTGCAGACCGACCCGCAGGTCGTCGCCGGACGGCTTCTCGATGCCCGAGGCCCCGACCGCACCCGAAAGGCTGCCGCCGAGGACCTTTCTCAGGTCCGCGTCACCGAAGGTGTCGAGCCCCTTTCCGAGATCGACCGTGCCGGTGAAGCGCAGATGGGTCTCGAACAGCGACGAGCGTCGCGACAGCGACACGTGGGTCAGCGGACCGTCCGGTCCGCTGAGGCTCTCCAGGATCGCGTTCGCCTCGTCGGGGTTCGCGAACGGTCGCTCGAGGTGCACCTGGACGGTCCCTTTCGGAAATCCGGTCGACGAGTGCTTCCGTCCCGGCTCAAGCTCGCGCTGGACCTTCTCGGGTGACGCCGGCCCGGTCACCTTCCACCCGGCCCTGGTCAGGTCGCCGACCGCCAACAGCTTGGGCAGGTTGCCGACCTTCGCGGCCGCTTCCGGATCGAGGTAGACGTCGACGGCGACCGACCCCGATCCGTCCGGGCGCACGTCGACGCGCACCATCGCGGTGGTCTGGCACCCCGCCAGCAGCAGGACGGCCGCCATGAGCCCGACGAGCGACCATCGCCGCCGTCGATCGTGGCGGGCACGACGCGAACTCGTCGCAGTCGTGCCCGGTATGCGGGAGCAACTGCGACGAGTTCCGGCAGGCGGACGCGAACTCGCCGCCGTCACGCGCTCAGCGTGCACGCAACGGCGGCGGAGTCCGACGGATTCAGGAATCGCCCGACGGCGAGCCACCGGCTCCGGCGAGTTCGGACACCGGCGGTGGGTCGAACCCTTCGACCGAGTGGAACGTCATCATCTTCTCGCCCGAGGGCGACTCGGGGTCGACCTCGACGTCGACGACCACGGTCTCACCGGCACGGAACTGCTTCCACAGCAGCCGCTCCGAGAGCGGGTCCTCGATGAGGCGCTGGATGGCCCGGCGCAGCGGACGAGCCCCCAGTTGCGGGTCGTAGCCCCGGTCGGCCAGATGCAGCTTGGCCGCCTCGGTCAACTCCAGGCCGATGCCCTGGCTCTCGAGCTGGCCGACCACCCGGCGAATCATCAGATCCACGATCGAGGTGACCTCGTCCTTCGAGAGCTCGTGGAACACGACGGTCTCGTCGATGCGGTTCAGGAACTCGGGGCGGAAGTGCTCCTTGAGCGCCTCGTGCGCCTTCTCCTTCATCCGCTCGTACGTGATCGCCTCGTCGGCCTTGCCGAACCCGACGTTCGCCTTGCGCAGATCCTTGGTCCCCAGGTTCGAGGTCATGATCAGCACGGTGTTGCGGAAGTCGACCGAACGGCCCTGGGAGTCGGTCAGGCGACCTTCCTCCAGGATCTGCAGCAGCGTGTTGAACACGTCGGGGTGGGCCTTTTCGATCTCGTCGAACAGGACCACGCTGAACGGCTTGCGCCGGACGGCCTCGGTGAGCTGGCCGCCCTCGTCGTAGCCGACGTAGCCCGGAGGCGAGCCGACCAGACGCGAGACGGTGTGCTTCTCCATGTACTCGGACATGTCGAGCTGGATGAGGCTGTCTTCGTCGCCGAAGAGGAACTCCGACAGGGTCTTGGCCAACTCGGTCTTGCCCACACCCGAGGGGCCCAGGAAGATGAACGAGCCCGAGGGCCGCTTGGGGTCCTTCAGCCCGGCACGGGTGCGGCGGATCGCCTGGCTGACCGCCTTGATGGCGTCTTCCTGGCCGATGACCCGCTTGTGGAGTTCGTCCTCCATGCGCAGGAGCTTGGCGGTTTCTTCCTCGGTGAGCTTGTACACGGGGATGCCCGTCCAGATCGACAGCACCTCGGCGATGGACTCTTCGTCGACCTCGTCGAACAGGTCGACACCCGACGACTTGATCTCGGCTTCCTTGGTCTCCTTCTCGGCGAGGAGCTCCTTCTCCTTGTCGCGCAGCTTGGAGGCCTCTTCGAAGCGCTGGGCGTCGACGGCTTCCTTCTTCTGCTGTTGCACCTGCGCGATGGAGTTCTCGAGCTCCTTGTAGTCGGGCGGGGTCGACATGCGCTTGATGCGCAGGCGGCTGCCGGCCTCGTCGATCAGGTCGATCGCCTTGTCGGGCAGGTGCCGGTCGGAGATGTACCGGTCGGCCATGTTCGCCGCGGCGATCAGGGCCTGGTCGGTGATCGTGACCCGGTGGTGGGTCTCGTAGCGGTCACGCAGGCCTTTCAGGATCTCGATGGTGTGCGCCACCGAGGGCTCCTCGACCTTGATCGGCTGGAAACGCCGCTCCAGCGCGGAGTCCTTCTCGAGGTGCTTGCGGTACTCGTCCAGTGTGGTGGCCCCGATGGTCTGCAGCTCGCCACGGGCCAGCATCGGCTTGAGGATGCTGGCGGCGTCGATCGCGCCCTCGGCGGCACCGGCACCCACCAGGGTGTGCAGCTCGTCGATGAACAGGATGATGTCGCCGCGGGTGCGGATCTCCTTCA
>JBDZVK010000458.1:0-1731 GCA_040255725.1 Actinomycetota bacterium | reverse complement strand
CGGCCGCCAGGACCGTCTTGCCCGTGCCCGCCCCTCCGGTGATCAACGCCTGACGGTTACCGCTCAACCCGTCGAGGATCTCGAACTGCTCCTCCGTCAACTCGACGATCGCCCGGGACGCCTCGGCGACGTGGTCGGCCAGCAGTCGGCGGACCTGCACCGAGGGCAACAGCAGGTTCCTGATCGACGCGAGGTGATCGGCGTCGAGCCCGGTCGGTGGGCTCCAGTGCGCGGCGATGCGCTCGATCGTCGCGGTGATGTCCGCCAGATCGTCGACGTCGATGACGATCTCCCGTGGCCCCTGCGGGCCCAGGTCGCCTTCGACGCGCCCTTGCGGAAAGGCGACCGCGTGGCCCACCCGGGGAATCACGTCGAGCCCGTCGACCGAACCGCACAGGAACTCGCGCAACTGACGTTTGCACGCCGCGGCCTGGTCGAACGGGTTCGTGATCTTCCGTTCCCGCCCGTCTGCCAGCAGCCGCACGAACTCCCCGTCGGCCAGTGCGATCTCGCCGCCCTTGGCCTCGATGACCAGGATCCCTTTGGTGGGGTGGAACAGCGCGAAGTCGGTCTCGCCGTCACCCTGACGGTTCCGGCGCAACGCCTGCCACTTGATGTTGTGGTACACGTGCCAGTCGTCGTCGAGCCCGCGCAGCGCATCGAGCACGCGCCGCTCCGAGTCGTGCTCGGGTTCACGATGCTCCGGATACACCTTGGCCACGAATGCTCCCCTCGCTCACCGGCAGCGACGCCCGAGCCGGTCGGTGTGCAACCCCGGCGAGGCTAGTGCTGTGGCCATGAACGTAGGTAGGTGTGCAGGGCGAGACGGATGGGGCTCTCGCAAGGACGCAGGACGAAGGCGCATAGTCGATGCGGCGAGGACGAGGACGCAGTGAGCGGCGCATCCGGCCGGCCTGAACCCGCCGATCGAGGCCAGTCGTTCACGCGCCGCCCACACGGTCACCGAAATCCTGCATGGCGGCCGGCGGTGTCACAGGTCGTACCTGGCGTGCATCGGGTGCCTCGTCCGCTTCCCATCAGATCCGACCAACTCCCGGATGCCACGACGGTGGTGCTGCGCGCGGGTGTGATGAGCCCCGATGCCATCGTTCGAGCCGCGACGAGGACGTTCGAGTTCTATGGCGTCAACGGCATCTCCACCATGGCCGTCGTCGACACGACCGTTCGAAACGCCTGTCGTGACGAACGGATCATCGGCTGCCGACACATCCGCCTGTCGAGCTTCGGGCGCCTTCGCCGAGCAGGATTCGCCCTGCTCGCCACCTTCGAGCATCCCCATTTCACGCTGGTTTTGGCGCAACTCACGACCCGTGAGGTCATCCGCAGGGCGTTGCACCGGTACCTGGATGCTGCGTAAACCTCGGGCGTGGCCTCATCTGGCATGACGGACCGGTGGTGCTCGACGCCTGTTCTAGCGCAGTCGAGCACCGGGGAAACTGCGGACCGGGTGCACCTCGTAGGAGAAGATGCCGGCCCGTACTCCCGGGTCGTCGTCCATGATCGTCGTCACCTCATCCGGGCTTGCACCGAACACGTAGATGCCTGCCAGGTCGGAGTCATCGGTGGCCGGTAGCACCGCAGCCACGAGACCCGAATCGGCCAGGGCCATGTTGCGCCGTCCGTGTTCCCAGACGATCGGGTCGACGTCGGGACGGGCGAACGCGTCGGTCGTGTGCAACAACACGACGGTGGAGTCCGTCGCGTCGGCGA
>JBDZVK010000097.1:0-8850 GCA_040255725.1 Actinomycetota bacterium | reverse complement strand
TGTTGAGGGTCGCTTTATGTCGCCCGGCTAACTTTGGGGCGTGGCAACCAACAAGAAGGCGTCGCAGCAAGCCAAGGCTTCGGCGAAGGTCCGTGCGGCCCAGCAGCAGAAGCGTCAGCGGATGCAGTGGTCGATCGGCATCATCGCCCTGGTCGTCGTCGGCATCGTGGTGCTGGTGCTGGCCAAGATGTCGACCGGGGATTCGAGCGACACGGCGAACGCGAACCACACGCCGAAGCCGGCCCCGGCGTCGATCGCGACCGATCTCGCCGCGGTGCCGTTGCCGGCGATCGCGGCCGCGGCGAAGTCCGCCACGTCGTCGAACCCGGTCAAGCCGATCAGCGGCGGCAAGCCCCGCACCGCGAACGGCAAACCCGAGGTGCTCTACGTCGGCGGCGAGTTCTGCCCGTTCTGTGCCGGCGAGCGGTGGGCGCTCACCGTGGCGCTCTCGAAGTTCGGCACGTTCGACAACCTCCAGATCATCCACTCGGCCGAACAGGACGTGCCGACCCTCACCTATCTCGGGTCGGACTACACCAGCAAGTACCTCACCTTCACCCCGAAGGAGATGAAAGGCAACGAGAAGGACAGCGCCGGGAACTGGGTGGATCTCGAGAAGCTCACCGACGAGCAGAGCTCGCTGTTCACCAATCTCGGAGGAGGTTCGTTCCCGTTCATCGACTTCGGCGGCACGCACATGCAGTCGGGCGGTTCGGTCGACGTGAGAACCCTGCTGGGCAAGTCCCAGACCGAGATCGCCGCCGCGCTGGCCGCGTCGACGACCAAGGACACCAGCCAGTCGAGCCTCGAAGGCAACGTGAACCTGGTCGCCGGTGAGTTCATCCGGACCATCTGCGGCCTCACCGACAACCAGCCGTCCAACGTGTGCAAGGCGTTCCCCCAGGCGTGAGCCGGACCGCAACCCGCATCGGGGTTGCAGCGACCACTCTGGCCGTCGTCGGACTCGGACTGTCGATCTACCTGACCGTCGAGCACTTCTCGGCCACGCCCGACTACGCGTGCCCGGTCACCTCGGTCGTGAACTGCGAGAAGGTCACGTCCAGTTCCTACTCGGCCTTCCTCGGCGTGCCCGTCGCGGTCGCCGGCGTGGTCTACTTCGTCGTGGCGGTGCTCGTGCACCTGCCCGCCGCGTGGCGCTCGCGGAGCGTCTGGCTCACCCGGGCACGTTGGGCGTGGGCCGGCATCGGCATGGTCAGCGTGTTCTGGCTGGTCTACGGCGAACTCGACGTCGGCGCGATCTGCTTGTACTGCACCGGGGTCCACCTCGTGACCTTCGCGTTGTTGATCCTCACCGCGGTCGGTTCGGCGCTGCTCGTCCCCGGGGGTGGCACCTCCGACGACGAGGACGTCGCCCGGGATCTCGTCGCCCCATGATCTGGGGCGTCGTCGTCGGCGCGGCGATCGTCGTGGCGATCGCCGGCGTGGCGAAGCTCGCCAAACCCGAGGTGACCACCGAAGCGCTCCGGTCGGCGGGCATCCCGGTCCCGACCGTCGTGGCGAGTCTGGTCGGACTGGTCGAGCTGGTCGTCGGCGCGGTGTTGATCGTCTGGCAGTCGCCGGCCGGCGCGGTGGTGCTGGGTCTGTTGTACGTCGGATTCGCCGCGTTCTCGGTGCGTCTGCTGTTGTCGCGTGGTGCGACTGCGTCGTGCGGGTGTTTCGGCCAGCGTGACGCGCCGATCGGTGTCGAGCACATCGTGGTCAACCTTGCGGTCGCCGCGGTGGTGTTCGACGCGGCGGCAGGGATCGGTCCGCAGTCGGTCGACCCCGTGGCGGCAGCCGGTGCGACCGCGCTGTTGTTGGTGCTGCTCGCCCTCGTGCCCTCTCTGCGGGTCACCCGCCGCTGATCCGGCGACGTAGCGGCGCGACCGTCAGTCCGCGAGACGCTTCTCGAGGCCGTCGAGCTGGTCGGCGAGCACGCTCGGCAGTCGTTCGCCGATGAAGGCGAAGTGCTCGTTGATCAGCGGGATCTCGGCCCGCCACGACTCGGCGTCGACCGCCAGGAGTTCTTCCAGCACCGACTCGTCGAGGTCGAGGCCGTCGACGTTCAGCGACCCGGGGGTCGGTACCTTGCCGATCGCCGTCTGGGTGGCCGTGGCGGTCTCGTCGCCGTCGACCCGCCGCAGGATCCAGTCCAGCACGCGGGTGTTCTCGCCGAACCCGGGCCACAGGAACGACCCGTCGGCGCCCTTGCGGAACCAGTTGACCCAGTAGAGCTTGGGCAACTTGTCGTCGTCGCCGGTCTCGCCGATGTCGAGCCAGTGCTGCATGTAGTCACCGGCGTTGTACCCGATGAACGGGCGCATCGCGAACGGGTCGAAACGGACCTCGCCGACGGTGCCCGCGGCCGCGGCGGTCTTCTCCGACGACATGATCGAGCCACAGAACACCCCGTGGGCCCAGTCGTTCGCCTCGGTCACCAGTGGCACGTTCGTCGCGCGTCGACCGCCGAAGAGGATCGCCGAGATCGGCACACCGGCGGGGTCCTCCCATTCGGGGGCGATCACCGGGCACTGGCCCGCCGGGGCGGTGAACCGGGCGTTGGGGTGCGCCGCGGGCGCAGCGACCTCGGGCGTCCAGTCGTTGCCCTTCCAGTCGATCAGGTGTGCCGGCGGCTCGTCGGTGAGCCCCTCCCACCACACGTCGCCGTCGTCGGTGAGCGCGACGTTGGTGAAGATGCAGTTCTCGTCGAGCGAGCGGATCGCGTTGTAGTTGGTCTTCTCGCTCGTGCCCGGGGCGACGCCGAAGAACCCGTATTCGGGGTTGATGGCGTACAACCGGCCGTCGTCGCCGAATTTCATCCAGGCGATGTCGTCACCGATGGTCTCGGCCTTCCATCCGGGAAGCGTGGGAATGAGCATCGCCATGTTCGTCTTGCCACACGCGGAAGGGAATGCCGCGGCCACGTATCTGGGCTCCGAGCCGGGGCGGGAGAGCTTCACGATGAGCATGTGCTCGGCCATCCAGCCGTCGTCGCGGGCCATGGTCGAGGCGATCCGCAGGGCGAAGCACTTCTTGCCCAGCAGGGCGTTGCCGCCGTATCCCGACCCGTACGACCAGATCTCCTTGTCCTGGGGGAAGTGGGAGATGTACTTGTTGTCGGGGTCACAGGGCCAGCGCACGTCGTCGCGGGTGGTGCCGTCGTCGAGCGTGAGCGGGTACCCGACCGAGTGCAGGCACTTCACCCAGTCGTCGTCGCCCAACACGTCGAGCGCGGCCTGGCCCATGCGGGCCATGATCCGCATGTTGGTGACCACGTAGGCCGAATCGGTGAGCTGCACCCCGATGTGGGCGATCGGCGAACCCAGCGGCCCCATCGAAAAAGGCACCACGTACATCGTGCGACCCCGCATCGCCCCGGTGTAGTGGGGGAGGATCTCGGCGCGCATCGCGTCGGGCGCCATCCAGTTGTTGGTCGCGCCGGCGTCGATCTCGTCGGGTGGGCAGATGAAGGTGCGCTCCTCGACCCGGGCGACGTCGGCCGGGTCGGACAGCGCCAGAAAGCTGTTCGGTCGCTTGACCTCGTCGAGGCGGGTGTACACGCCCGAGGCGACGAGCTCGTCGGCCAGTCGATCGAACTCCTCGGCGGAGCCGTCGCACCAGTGGACGGCGTCGGGCTGGAAGATCCCGGCCCAGTGGTCGACCCATTCGAGCAGCTTGGTGTTGGTTGTGGTGGCCGTCATGCCCTCTCCGACGTCGATGTGGGATGGAGCGCACATCGCGGGTGACAGCCTCGGCGCATTACCGGACGGCTTTTTGGATCTTGCCGGCCTTGATACACCTGGTGCACACGTCGATGCGCTTGGTGGATCCCCCGACCACGGCCCGGACCCGTTGGATGTTCGGGTTCCAGCGGCGCTTGGTGCGCCGGTGCGAGTGGCTGATGCTCATGCCGAATGACGGGTGCTTCCCGCACACCTCACATACTGATGCCATCGGGCTCAAACCTCGCGCGTGGAGTGGTGACAAGGGGACAGGGGGTAGATCCTAGAGGCCACCGGGCGCCTCGGCAAAGACGACCACGCCCACGCGGTCTTCGCCGCGATGGGTGGGGCCGGCTCAGGGCACCTCGCCCGCGTCGAGCTGGTCGAAGCGCCCGGCCAGATCCTGGGCGAACTTCGTGAACGCCCGTGCGGCCTGGTCACGGGGTGAGTGTTTCACGAGCACCTCCGCGTTCTCACCGGCAGCGATCAGCGCCGTGGAGTCGGGAAGGGCGCACACGACGGGCAGCCCCACGATCTGCTTGTAGCCGGCCGGTTCGAAGTCCGTGTAGTTCCGGATGCGGTTGAGGACCATCCACGCCTTGTCGATGGGCAACCCTGCGCTGTCCATGAGCTGCACCGCGAGGCGGAGGTTCTTCAGCGAGGCGACGTCCGTGCCCGCCACGAGAAACAGCTCGTCGGCGGCGATCAGGTACTCGGCGACGTTCACCAACGGCGCCGGCATGTCGACGACCGCGACATCCGAGGCCGCCTGGAGTCCCTCGAAAACGGCGAGCACGAGGTCACGCGGCAGCTCGTTCAGCGGCATGCGTGCCCGGAACATCGTGAACACCTGCACGCCCGTGTTCTCGTGCACGGTGAGTTCCTCGACGACCTCCTCGGGCTGCAACTTCTTGGGGAGCTCGCCGAGCTCGAGTTCAGCACGCGCCTTCATGCCCAGCAGCAAGGGGAGGTCACCGAACACCGGGTCGGCGTCGCACAGCGACACGGTCCGCCCGGTCTCGGCGAGCGCCGCGGCCAGGTTCACCGCCACCGAAGAGACGCCGGTCCCCCCCTTCGCCGAACACACCATCACCAGCCGCCCGTGACCACGTTTGACCGGAGCGCGTCGCGGCGGAGGGGTCGGAGCCAGAACGGGATGGGCGGGGAGCGGCTGCACCACGTCGGTGAGGCGGCCGACCGCCTGTTGGAGCTCTTCGGATCCCGTGACCGCCGGGAGCACCTCGCGGACACCCGCCCGGAGTGCGTCACGCAGGCCGTCGATGTCGAGGGTGTCCATCACCAACAGGACGCCCAGATCGGGGCGCTGACGCAACAGCGGAGCGATGTGTTCGCCGACGGTCACCGCGGTGTTCGGTCCGAACACCATGATGTTCGCCGGCGACGCGAGCAACGTCGCGCGGGCGGCTTCCAGATCGGTGGCTTCCACCGTCGCGGTGTACGCGCTGATCGCCTGGACCGACCGTTGCCGCCAGCCGGCGTCCGGGTCGACGATGACGGCGACGTAGGGCGGGGTGGGACCTGGGGATGCGTCACTCACGGCCTGCGATCGTATCCCTCCGCCGAGGTCACGGGCTCTACGCTCTCTGTCCGATGACCATCGAGCACGTGACCGCCGCCGAGTTGTGCGACATCGTCGAGACCTTCCGTGACCTTCTCAAGGCCCATCAGCAGCGCATCAACCGACTGAACGTCTACCCGGTCCCCGACGGCGACACGGGGACGAACATGGCCCTGACCGTCGCGTCGGTGTGTGACGAGCTCGCCGAGTCGGGGTCGGACCGCGCCGACATGGGTGCGGTCTGCACGGCGATCAGCCACGGTTCGTTGATGGGTGCGCGGGGCAACAGTGGGGTCATCCTCTCCCAGATCCTCCGCGGCATCGCGGGCGTCGCCGCGGAGCACCCCGACGGCATCGGGCCGGTCGAGGTGACCGAGGCGCTGCGGGCCGCGACCGACGCGGCGTACGGCGCGGTGATGAAACCGGTGGAGGGGACGATCCTCACCGTGATCCGGGGCGTGGCCATCGGAGCGGGGACGGCCGGGAACGGCGCCTCGCTGGCCGAGGTGCTCGACGCGGCCCGCGTGGCCGGCGCCGACGCCCTGGCGTCGACCCCCGAGTTGCTCGACGTGCTCGCCGACGCCGGCGTGGTCGACGCCGGTGGGACGGGTCTGCTGTTGCTGGTCGACGCCGCGCTGCACGTCGTCGCCGGCCGCGATCTGCCCGAGGCCCCGCCCGTCGACGACGTCGCCGAAGCGCTCGCCGAAGTCCACGACCACGCCCACGGCGGCATCGCGGAGCTGCGGTACGAGGTCATGTACCTGCTCGATGCGCCCGACACGACCATCGACGCCTTCAAGGACGTCTGGCAGGGGATCGGCGACTCGATCGTCGTGGTCGGCGGCGACGGACTGTGGAACTGTCACATCCACACCGACGACATCGGTGCCGCGATCGAGGCCGGTATCGACGCCGGGCGACCACGCAAGATCCGGGTGACCGACCTGGCCGAACAGGTCGAAGAGGAGCGCTGGGTCGCCGAGGCCGAACAGACCGCGGCGCCGGTCCCGAGTGACCCGGTGACCACGGCGGTGGTCGCCGTGGCGGCCGGCGACGGGATCCGGCGGCTCCTCCACTCACTCGGCGTGCAACAGATCGTCGCCGGCGGACAGTCGATGAACCCGTCGACCGCCGACCTGCTCGCCGCGGTCGAAGCCTGCCCCGCCGACAGCGTCGTCATCCTGCCGAACAACTCCAACATCATCCCGGTTGCCGAGCAGGTCGCCGAGCAGACCGCGAAGAACGTCCACGTCGTGCGCACCCGCGGTGTCGTCGAGGCCGTCGCGGCGCTGGTGGCGTACGACCCGTTCGCCGACGCCGAAGCCGTCGCCGATGCCCTGCGAGATGGCGCCGAGGCCGTCGTGGCGGGAGAGGTGACCCGCGCGGTGCGCGATTCGAGCTGCGAGGTGGGCCCGATCTCCGAAGGCGACTGGCTCGGGATCTCGCGGGACGGCATCCTCGCGGTCGAACGGTCGCTGGTGGATGCCACGACGCGTCTGCTCGACGCGCTGGTGCACGACGACCACGAGATCGTCACCCTGGTCGAGGGCGAGGGCTCGACGGTCGCCGACACCCGGCGGATCACCGATTGGCTCGACGAGCACCGGCCCGAGGTCGCGGTCGAGGTCCACCCGGGTGGTCAGCCGCTCTACCCGTACTTCGTCGGCGTCGAGTAGTGGCGGGGCCGACCGTCGGCGACGTCGCCGTGATCCAGGATCGGTTCCACCAGTTCGCCGTCTCGTTCCCCGACCTCGCCCTCTACCGGCGGCTCGCGGCCGGCTGCGCCGAGGACCCGGAGATCGCCGGGTTCCTCCTTGCCGCACGACCCGGTCAGCAGCGTCCGGTGCTGTTGTTCGCCGCGGTGCACGACCTGGTGTTGCGACGCCCCGGATCGGCACTGGCACGGTGGTACGCATCGGTGACCCCTCGCGGCGCCTTGGCGACCGACGACCCGTGGCCCGTGTTCCGTCGCACGGTCATGGACCACCGCGACGAACTCCTGCCGGTGCTCGCCACGCATGCCACCCAGACGAACGAGGTGAACCGGTCGGTCCTCGTCGCGGTGCTGCTGGCGGCCGCCTGTGCCGATGCACCCGACAGCCGGGTCCGTCTGGTCGAGCTGGGGTCGAGCGCGGGCCTGCTGCTCGCCCCTGATCGCTATCGCATCGACGTCGGTGGCACCGTGGTCGGTGACCCGGGCTCGCCGGTACGTGTCGCCGGTGACGTGCGCGGCCCGAACGAGCCGGCGATGAGGGCGTTCCCCTCGAAGATCTCCGAGCGGGTGGGCATCGACCGTGATCCGGTGCCGATCGACGACCGTGACCGCATCCGCTGGCTCGAAGCATGTCTGTGGCCCGATCAGCCGTGGCGGATCGACCGGTTCCGCGCCGCCGTCGCCCTCGCCGCAGCCGAGCCGCCGACGGTGGTCGCCGGCGACATGATCGACCGGCTCCCTTCGGCGCTCGCAGCCGGCTCGGCCGACCATGTGGTGGTGATGAACCTGTGGTCGCTCACCTATGTCGACCGTGAGCGCCGCCGGCGCGTGGCCGACCGGCTCACCGAAGCGGCGGCACGCCGGCGCGCGGTGTCGTGGATCAGCGCGGAGCCCGCCGGTTGCGTGCCCGAGGTCGACCCTCCCGAGTGGGACGGTGACGCCGACCACGACGCCGGAGAAGGCGCTCGCCCGGACACGGTGCTGGGGCTGCGTTGCTGGCGCGACGGCGCGGAAACCGCCCCGCGCGCGCTGGGCTGGTCGCACCCCCACGGCGACTGGATCGAGCTGGTCGACTGACGGGCCCGGTCGGCGCGGCCGGAGCGGAGACCGGAACGCGCCGAACGGGTAATGTCCTGCGGAATGGCTACCGTGCTCGTCACGGGGGGAGCAGGGAACCTGGGTCGACGCGTGAGCTGGGAACTGCTCCGACGTGGTCACACCGTGCGGGTTCTGGTCCATCGGGCGACAGGTGTCGTGGACGGTGTGGACGTCGTCGCGGGGAACGTGGTGACCGGCAAGGGCATCGACGACGCCGTCGCGGGTGTCGACGCCGTGGTGCACGCGGCGACCGTCCGCGGTGGTCGCCGTGCGAAGGCCGAGGCGGCCGGCGCCCGGACGATCGTCGAGGCGACCGAGCGCGTCGGGGCCCATCTGGTGTACGTGTCGAAGGTGGGTGTCGAGGAGAACCGCTCGCCGTACTTCGAGGCGAAGTGGCGGGCCGAACAGGTCGTCGAGGGTCTCGGTACCCGCTGGTCGATTCAGCGGGTCACCCACTTCCACGACCTGATCGAACAGGTCCTGAGTGCGCCGGTGCGGTTCAAGGTGCCCGGACTCGCCTTCCAACCGGTCGACGTGACCGATGTCGCGGTGCGGGTCGCGGACCTCGTCGACGCCGGACCGTCCGGACGGGTTCCCGATTTCGGCGGTCCCGAGCTCCTCGGTATCGAGACGTTGGCGAGGCGTCGGCACCGGATCACCGGGCGTCACAGTCTGCTCGTGCGCGTGCCGAGGATCGGCCGGATCGCCGACTACGCCGAGGGCTGGCACCTGGCCCC
>JBDZVK010000096.1:5929-8854 GCA_040255725.1 Actinomycetota bacterium | reverse complement strand
CGGTACCGCTCGTGGATCACCGCCAGGAACCGCTCGACGGCGTCGACCGCGAACAGACTCCGGGGCGAGGCGAAGACGTCGAACGCGTGCTGGGCGCCGGGGAGCTCAGCGTAGACGACCGGTTCTGACGACGCCTCGCGCAGCATCGCCACGAACGCCCGCGCCTGTTCAACGGGGACGAGGCAGTCGTTGGTGCCGTGGAGCACCATGAACGGCGGCGCGTCGTGGTCGACCCAGCTCATCGACGAGGCGTGGTCCCACAGTTCGGGTTCGTCGGACGGCGACACGCCCATGACCAGACGGGTCAGCATGTCGTCCATGTCGGCCCTGCCGGTGCCGTCACGGTTGGTGAAGTCGTACACGCCGTAGAAGGGCACCGCGCACGCCACCGAGGTGTCGACGTCCTCGAAGCCGGGCTGGAACTCTGCTTCGTTCGCCGTGAGCGCCGCGAGCGAGCACAGGTGTCCCCCGGCCGAACCGCCGGTGACGGCGACGAAGTCCGGGTCGCCGCCGTAGTCGGCGATGTGGTGTTTGATCCACCCGAGCGCCCGTTTGACGTCGACGATGTGGGCGGGCCACTTCGCGCGGGGACTCAGCCGGTAGTTGATCGACACGCACACCCAGCCGTGCCCGGCGAGGCGCTCCATCAGTGGCATGCCCTGCTGGTCCTTGTTGCCGATGATCCAGGCGCCGCCGTGCACCTGCATCAGCACCGGGGCATCGTCGCCGGGTTGCAGGTCGGGGCTCCGCCAGATGTCGAGCTGGTTGCGTCGACCGAACTCGCCGTAGGTGACGGTCGCGTCGTGCACCCAGCGGCGACGGGGGTAGTCGGTCGGGCCGAGCACGATCTTGCGTCGGCGCACCGCGGGGAGCAACCCCGGCGGCACGGTCACCTCGGCCACCTCGTCACCGAGCCCTTCGGTGAGCGCCCGCTCGTACACGGCCTCCGAGGCCATGCCCTTGACCCAGAGTCGGTAGAGGCCGTACCACGATGCGGCGTCCACGGCGAGACCGAGTCGACCCGCCCGGCTCCGCAGCGCCCCGCGTCGCAGGTGGAGCATGGTCGCCAGCGCCTGCCAGGCGATCGCGTGCAGCGGCAGTTCGGACGTCAGCCACGACGGAAAGAACGTCAACACGCCGGTCCGACCCTCGCGGCTGAACGGCCGGTGCCCGTTCACGGTGTTCAGGGCCCCGAGCAACGATCGGTCGAGGAACCGCTGCCCGGCCAGTTGCTGTTCGACCGTCGGGCGTCTGCGAGCCACGTTCGCTCCTGCCCGGTCAGTCGACGGCCGGCGCGGCGTCGGCCAGCTCGCGGAGGCGGTTCTTCGCGACCTTGCCGATGGTCGCCTCGGGGAACGCTTCCACCACGTACACCGCCCGTGGCACCTTGAACTTCGACAGGTTCTCGGCACAGTGGTCGATGATGCGTCGTTCGAGTTCCTCGTCGGTCCCTTCCGCGAAGGGCCCGCGGATCACGAACGCGACCGGCACCATGTCGAGCATCTCGTGTGATTTCGCGACCACGGCGATGTCGTCGAGGCCGGGCACCTGACGGATCACGTCCTCGACCTCGCGTGCCGAGACGTTCTCGCCGCCCACCTTCAGGGCGTCCTTGTCACGGTCGCAGTAGAAGAAGTTGCCCCGCTCCCCCATGCGCACCAGGTCGCCGGTGCGCAGCCAGCCGTCGTCGGTGAACGCCGCGGCATTCGCCTCGGGGTTGTCGAAGTACTCCAGGAACAGCTGGATTCCCCGGGTGCCCCGCACCCAGAGCTCTCCGATCTCACCGTCCGGCACCAGCTCGCCGGTGCCCGGGTCGACGATCGCGAACTCGTACCCCGGGGTGGGTTTGCCCATCGACAGGTCGGGATACGGCTCGTGGGGGCGGGTCGTGGTCGCATGGGTGACCGTCTCGGTCATCCCCCACGACGCGGTGACCCGCATCTGCAACCAGTCCTCAAGTACCGGCATCACCAGGCCGAACGCTCCGACCTTCACGGTGTGGTCGGGCACCGGCTGGTCGGCGACCGCCTTGAACACGAACGGGATCAACGACAGGTGCGTGACCGAGTGCTTGGCGATGACCTCCCAAAAGCGGCTCGCCGAGAACTTCGGCTGCAACACCACGGTGCCCCCGACGCCGAGCGCGGTCCAGATCGACCAGCTCTGGGCGTTCACGTGGAAGAACGGCAGGTAGATCAGGTAGACGTCGTCGGGTCCCATGTCGACGTTGACCGGTCCCTGCCGCGCGGCCCAGAGCGCGTTGCCGTGGGTGTGGACCACCGCCTTGGGCCGTGACGTCGTTCCCGAGGTGAACAGGATCCCTGCCGGGGTGAGTGCATCGATCTCCACTTCGGGCAACGTCGCCGGATCCGCCGAGAGCGCCGCGAACGTCTCGTGGCCGGCCACGGCCGGGGCGTCGGCGGGCACCTCACCGGAGTCGTCCGCGGTCACCACGGTGAAGCGCATGTGCTCGCACGCCTCGTCGATGAGGGCGGCGTACCGGGGCTGGGTGACGACCCCCACCGCGCGGCTGTGCGACGCGAAGTACGCGACCTCCGCGGCGACGCTCTTGGTGTTGGTCGTCACCCCGACTGCGCCGAGCCGGGCGCACGCGTACCAGGCGATGACCGCCTCGGGGCAGTTGTCGGCGTGGATGAGTACCTTGTCGCCCTTGGTCACCCCACGGGCGTGCAGCCCGGCGGCGACGTGGTCGACGTCGTCGACGAACCGGGCATAGGTCCAGGTCTCGGCGTCGCCGGAGCGGGGCTCCCAGATCAGGAAGGGATGATCGGGGCGGGTCTCGGCCCACCGCCTGAGCATCCAGTCGATGTCCTGGCCGACGAACTGGAACCGGTCGACCGCGGTCTGATCGATCGATCCACTCCGGTCGGTCGATCCACTCCGGTCGGTCGATCCACTCGGGTC
>JBDZVK010000096.1:0-5829 GCA_040255725.1 Actinomycetota bacterium | reverse complement strand
TCCATCGGTCCACTCCGTTCCATCGGTCCATTCCGTTCCGTCGACTCGTGCGTCCGGGGCGCCGGGGTGATGCCCGACGCCCGGGGCGCCGGATCGCCTGCGGGCCACCATCATGGCCGATCCGACCGCCCGGAACTGACGCGACGTCAGATTCTCTGCGCGTTCAGTCGTCCGATTCGCCGGTCGACCACCAACGCCGCAGCCAGAACCGACCCACCACCACGTCGAGCACGAGCGCGAAGACCGCGAACCAGCCGAGCGGTGCGATGCGCGAGAACCACGAGGGCCAACCGAACCGGAGATAGGTGTTCCGGAACGCCACGAACGCGACCGAGTAGGCGAGGACTCCGAGCATGCAGGCCGGGGCTCCGAAGGTCAGCAACGGTCGAGCCCGCCGGAACCGCATGCAGATCAGCGTGGCGGCCCCGATGATCGGTGCCGTCCACCAGCCGGCGACCGCTCCGGCCACTATCCCCGCGCCGACGGCGACCGCCACGGCGACCTTCATCTTGGGCTCCGCGCCGCGGTACTCCATGGCCTGTCGCCAGTCGAACGGGAGCGGGACGCTCTCGGCGGCACGCCCGCCCCGGGGCTGCGCGTCCTCGTCGGCGAGCGGTGCCAGACGTCGGCGGAACACGGGACGCAGCGCGAGCACCAGACACAGCAGCATCGCGACGGCCGAGATCGCGATCGCGATCCAGACCACCCGTTGCGGGGTCCAGGTGAGCGTGACGTGCATCGTGCCGCTCTTCGACGGGTTGATCTGCCAGCCGTTCGAGAAGCCGTTCACCAGGACCGACGATCCGATCGCCTTGCCGTCGACCGTCGCGTGCCAGCCGTCGCTCTGGGACTGTGCGAGCACGAGCCAGAACTTCTCGTCGGCCCCCTTGATGGTCAGGTCGAACGACGTCCGGCCCTTGTCGTTCACGGTGACCTTCGGCCCGACCGTGTCGGCCCGCGCCACCATCGGC
The DNA here is from genome assembly GCA_040255725.1 of Actinomycetota bacterium. GTDB lineage: Bacteria > Actinomycetota > Acidimicrobiia > Acidimicrobiales > Iamiaceae > JAFDWI01. Next base: position 4,858 of record JBDZVK010000096.1, on the reverse strand, counting down.
CCGGTGGAATGATCGGCGGCGCCACCGGCAGCGGATCGCAGGACCAGTTGGTCGATGTTGTACCCGGCGACGATGCCGGCCGTGGTCGACAGGTCGTGCCGCCCCGCGTCCATGGCCACACCGGTCCGGGCCGCGGCACCGCACTGGCGCACGGTCAACGTCCTGCCGTCCAGCGCGTCGCCGACGGTGCCGTCGATGCGCAGATCCACCGCCTTGTCGTCGACCAGCGCGAGGTCCGACCTGCAACCGTCGGGAAGCTCGGCGTCGGCGGCGGGCGGTGTCACCTCGAGCCCGGGGACGCCCCAGGCCGCGACCGACACCGGCATCGCGACCGGACTGTCCGAGTACCAGTCCCTCGTGAGCTGCTCGCGCTGACCGGTGATCGTGAACCGGACCTTCGACCCGGTCATCGTCTCGGGCAGGGCCACGCGCACCCTGGTCACCGAGCCCGGTTTCGACGACTTGGTCATTCTCGGCAACCGGACCTGCACCGACTTCCCGTCGACGGTGACCCGCAGTCGGGTGGGGACCGAATGCCGCTTGTCGGTCACGACGGCGAGGTCGAGATGGTCGAAGCTGAGCTTTCTCGCGCTCTGGTACTGCGCCCAGTCACCGACCGACGATTGGAAACCGGTCGTCCACCAGGTTCGGGCGTTTCCGTCGATGGCCGCGGTCGCGCGCTGGCGCGCGGCGCCGGTGAGGTGACGCTTCTCGGTCACGGTCACCCCGCCGTGGGAGGCATCGGGGATTCCGAGCGTCGCATCGATCACCGCCGGAGGAGCCTGTTGGTCGAGATGAGCGGAGCCACCGAACGCGAACGACCGTTTCGTGGGAAGCGTCCAGGTCCGCGACAGGAACGGCTCGGGGTCGGACCTGAGCGCGTTGTACTGGTTGATCCGGTCGCGGGTCAGTACGAGCGCCAATGGATTCCTCTGCGATGCGCGGCCCGCTTCGGTGAGCAGATCCGTGGGGAGACGGATGTACTCGGTGACCCGCGGGGTCTGGGGGCCGAAGGTCACGTTCGCGAGCCCGACCGACGACGCCGTCTGGTAGATGTACTGGTGGCCGACGTTGTCGCCGACGATCTTCAGGGTGGCCTCGTGGAACGTCTGGGACGGAAACGTGAAGGTCTGGCCGGGCGCCGTCTTGGACTCGTCGGTGAGGTCCAGGGTCGTCGAGAACCCGTTGTCGAGGGTGAGCTCGATCTTCGTGATCCACCGGTTCGGTCGGCCGGTCTGGGGCTGCAACAGGGTGATGTGATCGCTGGTCAGGCCGTCGGGGAACGTCAGTTGCAGTTGCTCGCCCTTGACCGGGCCGAACGCGGCGGTCGTCCATGCCGAATTGACGTTGTCCTCGCCGGCGAAGGAATCCACCGCGTAGATGGCCCGCACATCGGGCGTGAAGGTGACCGGGTTGCCGTAGCTCGAAGCCTGCGCGATGACGCCTCCCTCCTGCAGGGCGACGGTGCGTGTGGCGTCACCGTCGTCGGCACCGGCCCCGTCGAAGATGTCGATCCGCTTGTTCGAGGGGTCGTCGACGAGCGGCTCCTGCCCGGGCATCTCGGTCTCGCCGAACGTGTCCTGGATCGTTCCCCAGCGCTGGCCCCGCCGCCGGTTCGTGTCGGTCAGTACGAGCGCGGCGCCCGGGAGCTCGCGGCGCAACTCGGCGGGGTCGTCGGCCATCGAACCGCTGTAGCGCACCAGCTCGTGGCCGGTCAGCAGGCCGGCGCCCGAGGCGTACACCAGACCGCTCCCGTCGCCGGCGAGCAGCACCGGGTGCGCGGCCGACGCGGTCTTGACGATCTTCGGGGAGTCCGTCACCGGCACGAGTGCCAGGCGGGGCACGTCGGGCATCGGGCCCATGCCCAGGGTCGCCTCGTCGAGCATCGGAAAGTGCGGCGAGGCATGCTGTTGCTGGAGCCCGCCGAAGACCTCGGGGTCGCCGAGCCCCGGTGCCCGGCGCAGGATCTCCCACACCTGGTTGGGTCGGACCGTGCCGTAACGCGTCCAGGCCAGATCGTCGGCTCTGACGAACAGGTCACCGACCGACAGGAAGCGGGCCATCGGTGCGATCGCGGTGGGTTGGAGGACGTTCTGTTGCAACGGGTCGTCGGCCGCGTTCAGCAGGTTCGCGGTCGGGTAGGTGCCATAGGGCACCTGCTCACGGGCCACGAATGGGCGTGACGAGAGTCCGGGCATCAGCGGATCCACCGACGACACGAGCTTGCCGTCCCAGCGGTACGACGCGAAGTTCGACCCGGGAATCGCCCACACCCGCGAGTCGTGGCTGCCCGCGTCGACGGCGGCCGCCGCCTTCTCCCAGTAGTCGGGGATGTTCGATGGCCGGGAGATGCCCCGGGTGACGAACCATCCGGTGAACAGGGCGGGCTGGTTCAACAACACCAGCACCGCGACCAGCGCGCTCAACCGGAACACCCGGCGGTCCATCCCCCGGATCCGCTTCATCGGTGCGGGGATCCCCCGGCGTCGGGTCGCCTCGTGCAGCGCGGTGATGCCGGCACCGAGCAGCACCGCCAGGCCGAGCACCACCAGCGGTGCCGCCCGCGGCATCGAGCGCATCGCGCTCCCCGCCTGCGACGACGACATGAACCACTTGAAGAACGAACCGACCGTCGCCGGATCGCTCCACGGATACGCCCCGACGGCGAAGACCATGCCGATGCCGACGAGCACGACGAAGAAGAGTCGCTCACGGAAGCGGGCGAACGCCGCCGCGAACAGGCTCAGCGCCGGCACGAGGAAGCTCAGCCCCAGCAACCACAGCCATCCCGTGTAGAACTTGGCCGCGTCGACGATCGGCACGAGCTTGTCGCTGCCGTAGAAGTACCAGTAGCCGAGCCCGCGCAGGATCTCGGTCGCACTCGAGGCCTGCGCCACGGTCCGTGCCGTTTCGGAGTACTCGAGCACGTTGATGCCGTACCGGCTCTGCGCCCACAGCCCCGACATCCACCACAGCGAAGCGACGAAGGTCAGCGCGCCGAGCCGGAACACCACCTTGCACGCGTCACGGAAGCGGATCTCGCGCGTCAACCACACCGCGAACGGCAACCACAACAGCGACGCGAAGATCGAGAACACCAACGACGACGCGTTCACGCTGCCGGTGAGTTGGATCGTGATCGCATACAGCGCCGGGTACCGCCAACCCCGGTCACGCACCGCCAGCATGACGAACGCGAGCAACCACGGCAGCCCCGTCCAGGGCAGCGCGATCACCGTGAATGCCGAGGCGTAGTTCAGGAAGTACGGCGTGAACATGTACGCCAACGCGGCGACCACCACCCCGGGCCCGTGCCAGCGGAGCACCCGGAGCAGGTAGACGACACCGGCACCCGCGAAGAAGAGCACCGTCGACAACCAGATCCGCTGCCCGATCCACACCGGGATGCCGAGCGCGTGGACCAGCCAGTAGTAGGGCGCGACGGGGAACAGGTACCCGACGCCCTGGTGCGGCACCGTGCCCGCGAAGGTGCCCGGGTCCCACAGGTACGGCGAGTCGGCCAGCATCCGCGCCGGGTCGAGGTACAGGTAGACCTTGTTGTCGGCGCCGATCACGCCCCGTTTGACCAACAGCGGCGGGATGTACGCCAGCGCGGCGAGCACGAGGTAGATCGAGTGCCCGCCGATCCAGGTCGTCACTCGGCGCCGGAGTCGCCCGGCCGAGGTCACCGCCATCGTCCCGATCGTCCCCGATTCCCCCAGTCGGCGGCTTCGTCGGCCAATGCCTCGAAGATGCCCGCGGCCGTCCGGTCCCACGAGAAGCGACTCGCGTGGGCGATCGCCCCGGTGACCAGACCCCTCCAGTGGTCGTCGTCGAGGCACACCCGCGCGAGCGCTTCGCCCAGCTCCTGCTCGTCGTCGACGAGGATCCCGCTGACCCCGTCGGCGACGGTGTCGATGTGGCCCACCACCCGGGTCGCGACCGACGGGGTGCCGCACGCGGCTGCCTCGGTCAGGGTCAGTCCCCATCCTTCGCGCACCGAGGCCGACGCGACGACCCGCGCCCGCTGATAGTGCTCGAGCAACGCCTCGTTGCTGACATGGCGGGTCATCCGGATCCAGTCCCGTGCGCCGAGGCGTTGGATCAGCGCTTCGATGCGCTCTCGCTCGTAGCCGTCACCGACGATGGTCAGGGTCAGGTCCGGGACCGATCGGCGAGCTTCGGCGGCGCCCCGGATCAGCATGTCGAACCGCTTGACCGGCACCAACCGACCCACCGCGAGGATCTCGTGTGGTCGTGGCGCCGTCGGGTCGGCACCCGGGACGAACCGGGCCCCGATGCCGTTGTGCACGACCTGGACCCGGTCCGGTCGCAGCCCCAACCGCTCGATGATGTCGTCACGCGACGACTCCGACGGCGTCACCACGAGGGTGTCGCGGTAGAACGGCGGCGCCCACCGCTCCTCGATGCGGTTGCCCAACTTGGCAAGCATCGGCGGCAGGGCCATGCGCCACATCTCGGCGTGGACGTGGTGGATCACGACGATCTTCGGGCTGCGCGTCCACACCGGTGACAGGAACGGCATGCCGTTCCACACCTCGACCACGGCGTCACGGGGACCGTGGCTACGGGTGATCTCCGCCAGCGCCGCCCGCGGGAACACCAGGTAGCGACCGGCCTTGCGCACGACCTCGTAGCCGTCCCTCGCGGCGAGGCGCGGTCGTCCCACTGCATACGACGTCCGCATCAGGACCTCGACACCGGCTTCGCTCCAGAGCTTCGCGATCTCGTGGGCGTGCACCTCGGAGCCGCCGGCTTCGGGGTCGTCGTAGTCGCGCCACGCGAGCAGATGGACCCGACGGATCCCCGCCTCGGTCGCGCGCCGTGCCACCTCGGC
>JBDZVK010000095.1:0-8863 GCA_040255725.1 Actinomycetota bacterium | reverse complement strand
ACCAAGACCAACAACCCGCTCGGCATCTGCATCCTCGACTGCTACCTCGACGGGGTGAAGGCGTACTTCGCCTACCGCAACTCCGAGGGCGGCATCTACGGTCGAAAGTTGACCGTGGGCAGCGTCACCGACGACCAGCTCGCAAACAACAAGAAGGTCGACCTGGGCATCGTCAGCGACGGCAAGGCGTTCGGCACCTTCCAGGCGTCGCTGCTACCCCAGGGTTGGGGCGACCTGAACGATGCGGGTGTACCCACCTACACCTGGGGGATCGACGCCCAGTCGGCGGCGAACCGCGAAGCGGTCTTCCCCTCGACGGTGATCCAGTGCGCGGACTGCACCCGTCGCATCCAGCCCTTCGTGGCGATGAAGGCCGGTGCCACCAAGGCCGCCGTCCTCGGCTACAGCGCCAGCGCCACCTCCCAGCAGTGTGCCAACTCGGTTGCCCAGTCGTTCGAGAAGTACGCCAAGGAGACGGGCGTGCAGCAGGTCTATCTGAAGGACAACCTCCCCTATGGGCTGCCGAACGGGCTCGGTCCCGAGGTGACGGCCATGAAGAAGGCCGGGGTCGACTTCATCGCCACGTGCTTCGACCTGAACGCGATGAAGACACTCGCCCAGGCGCTTGAGCGGGCCGGAATGCGCGACGAGGTCACGCTGTACCACTCCGACTCCTACAACCAGGAGGCCGTGCGCAAGGTGGGCGGCCTGTTCGACGGCGACTTCATCGAGGTGCAGTTCCGGCCCTTCGAGGCCGACCCATCGGGCTCGGCTCTGGGCACCTTCGAGAAGTGGATGGCCGAACAGAAGTCCTCGGTCAACGAACTCGCGATGGTCGGCTGGATCAACGCCTCGCTCGCCTATGACGGTCTGCTCGCCGCCGGCCCCGACTTCGACCGGTCCAAGGTCGTCGCCGCGACCAACGCGTTGAAGGATTGGACGGCGACCGGCCTCGTGCCTGCCGCGGACTGGGCGCAGTCGCACGGCACGTTCACCCAGAAGACCCGCACCCGATTCGACAGTCCCGAATGCGGCACCGTCGTCCGGGTCGGCAAGGATGGCGAGTTCGCGCTTCCGGACTTCGAGAACCCGAAGAAGCCCTGGCTGTGCTGGCCCGGCACCGATCTGTCGTGGTCGAAGCCCGTCGACACGAGTTTCGGGTGAGGCTGCACCCGGCTCGATGATCCTCGGCGCCTCAGTTCCCGCAGACGTCCTGCGGTCCCTGCTCCAGGGGACGCCGCCCGGCACGGTCTACGCGCTGTTGGGGCTCGGCCTGGTGCTCACCTACAAGACCTCGGGGGTGTTCAACCTCGCCCTCGGCGCGCAGGCGTACGTGTCGGCGGCGATGTACTTCCACGCCCGCACCGTCTGGGACTGGCCGACCGTGCCGGCACTGGTCCTCGCCGTGTTCGTGTTGGCACCCGGGCTCGGCATCGTGTTGGAGCGTCTGGTCTTCCGGCATCTGCGCACCGCCTCGTCGATCGCGAAGTTGGTGGTGACGATCGGCCTCGCCGTCGCGCTCCCACCGCTGTTCGATCTCGTCGTGAACTTCCAGGCGGTCGCGGGCACGACCCCGCTGGGGATCGTGCCCGGCGGTGCGACCGTCTTCTACGACCCCTTCGGCGTGTACTCGCTCAGCCGGAACGAGCTCACCGCGATCGGCGTGGCGCTGGTCGCGATGGGGGCATTGGCGGTGCTGTTCCGCTATTCGGCCATCGGGTTGCGGATGCGCGCGGTGGTCGAGAGCCCCCGGATGACCGAGCTGAACGGGGTCCGGTCCGATCTGGTGTCGTCGTTCTCGTGGGCGTTGTCGAGCCTGTTCGCCGGGCTCGCCGGAGTGTTGATCGCTCCGACGTTCAACTCGCTGGAGTCGGATCAGTTCTTCGACCTGATGGTCATCGCGATCGCTGCGGCCGCGGTGGGAAAGCTCGTGAGCCTGCCCCGCACCCTGATCGGCGGCATCGGCCTGGGCTGGCTGCTGGCGTTCCTGGCCACGTTCCTGCCCCGCTGGTCGGACTCGGTGCCGTTCCTGGCCACGATCCAGGAGAACTTCGCGCCCGCCGTGCCCTTCGTCGTCCTGTTCGGCGTGTTGGTGTTCTGGCCGGCGATCCGACACAGCCGGACCGTCGCCGACCCGCTCTCGGGGGTCGACCCGCCTCCGCCGGCGCCGGCGGCGCTCACCCGGTCGCATCTGCTGACCCGCCTCACCCAGGGCTTCTGGGTGGTGTTCTTCGTGGTGGTCGGACTCGTCGTGTTCTTCCGCGCCGATCAGTCGTGGCTGTACCTGGTGACCCAGGCGGTCGTGCTCACGGTGATCTTCCTGTCGATCACGGTGATCACCGGGTTCGCCGGCGAGATCTCGCTGTGTCAGGGCACGTTCGCGGCGATCGGTGCGTTCACCGTGTACCAGCTCGCCACGAGCGCGGGCATGTCGGTACTCCCGGCGATGGTCGTGGGTGGCGTGATCGCCGCGGCGGTCGGGGCGGTGCTGGCCCTGCCCGTGCTGCGTCTGGGAGGGATCTGGCTTTCGATCGCGACGCTGGCGTTCGCGTACTTCTTCGACTCGGTGATGGTGAAGTTCTCGTGGGTCGGCGGCGGTTCGACAGCACTCGCCGAAGGGACACGGGTGCCGCGCCCGACCCTCGGAGGCATCGATCTGACCGACGACCGGGCGTTCCTCGTGCTGGCCGTCGTCGTCCTCGCGGTGATCGCGTCCGGGGTCGTGCTGATCCGCTCGGGAACCGTCGGCCAGACCCTGCGGGCGCTGCGCGGGTCGATGCTCGGTGCCCAGTCGATCGGCATCTCGCCGGCACGGGCCCGGATCACGGCGTTCACCGTGTCGGCGTTCATCGCCGGGCTCGGCGGCGGGCTGCTGGCGATCCAGCAACAGGACGTGAACTACGCCTCGAACTTCTCGCCCTTCGCGAGCTTGTTCTGGTTGGTGCTGGTGGTCTCGCTGGGAGCGCGGACCGTCGAAGGGGCGCTGCAGGCCGGCGCTGCCTACGGGCTGTTCGACGCCGTCCTGCTCTCCGGCGCGTTCATCGGATGGATCACCCGCGGCGCCGAGCACATCCCGTCGTTCTTCCCACTGTCGAGCACGTGGACGTTCGTGCTGTTCGGGCTCGGGGCGATGCAGTTCGCTCGTCACCCCGAAGGCCTGGTCGAGAACGGCAAGCGCAACGCCTTCGCCTTCATCGAGCGCCACTGGCGATCGGGAGGACGCAAGGACCCCGACCCGGAGCTGTCGGCCGTCGCGTTCCGGCGCGGGAGCAACGGATGAACCCGCGCGTGCTGGGTCCGTCGGGCGAGGTGCCCGTACTCGCCGGGTGTGGGGTCACCAAGTCCTACGCGGGGATCGACGCGCTGTCGGACGTGACCGTCGCGATCGAACCCGGCGAGCTGGTCGGCCTGATCGGACCGAACGGCGCCGGCAAGACGACCCTGTTCAACTGCCTGTTGGGTGTCGAGCATCTCGACGGCGGCACGGTCGAGATCGACGGCGAAGACGTGACCCGGCTGCGGGTGCACGAACGGGCCCGCCTCGGCATCGGGCGGACCTTCCAACGCATCGAGCTGTTCGCCGAGGCGACCGTGCGCGAGCACCTGCTGATCGCGGAGCGCACCCGGCGGGGCGGCGGGTGGTTGGTGCGTGACCTGTTGGGGTTGGGACGCCCACGCGCCGCGGAGATCGCCGCGTGCGACGACGTGCTCGCACTGCTCGGCCTCGCGGAACTCGCCGACGAACCGAGCGAGCATCTCAGTCTGGGCCAGGGTCGCCTCCTCGAGGTGGGACGGGCGTTGATGATCCGGCCCCGGCTGCTACTGCTCGACGAACCGTCCTCGGGGCTCGATTCGGCCGAGACGGCGGATCTGGCGCGCACGCTGCTCGACGTGCAGGCCGAGCAGGGGTTCGCGGTGCTGCTCGTCGAACACGACGTCGACTTCGTCGCGTCGTTCACGAACCGGTGCTACGCGATCGACGCCGGCCGCCTGGCCGCCGAGGGTCCGACCGCCGACGTGCTCGCATCGCCGCAGGTGCGCGAGGCCTATCTGGGCATCCCCGCGGACGCGACGTGAGCACCGTCCTCGAGCTGCGGTCGGTGTCGGCCTCGTACGGCCCGTTCAAGGCCCTCTTCGACGTGTCGCTCGCGGTGGCGCCCGCCGAGGTGGTCGCTCTCATCGGCCCGAACGGGGCCGGCAAGACGACCGTCGCCCGGGTCGCCAGTGGTCTGGTCGCCCCCTCGACCGGTTCGGTGCTCGTCGACGGTTCCGACCTGACCGGGTCGGCGCCACACCGGTTCGTCCACGCGGGCGTGGCCCACGCACCCGAGGGGCGATCGGTGTTCGCGACGCTCTCGGTCGAAGACAACCTCACGCTTTCGTTCCGCGCGTCGCGCGGTCGCCGTGGGGTCGCCGGGGCCCTCGAGCAGGCCTACGAGCTGTTCCCGATGCTGGGCGACCGTCGCCGCCAGACCGCCGGCACCCTGTCGGGCGGTCAGCAGCGCATGCTGTCGATGGCCCGGGTGCTGGTCGAGGCGCCCAAGGTCCTGATCGCCGACGAGTTGTCGCTGGGGCTCGCCCCGATCGTGGTGGAGCAGGTGTACGCGAACCTCGCGAAGCTCCGTGCCCGCGGGACGTCGTTGCTGATCGTCGAACAGCACGTGTCGCACGCGCTGGAGCTGTGCGACCGGGCCGTGCTGTTGCGGCGCGGTTCGGTGACCTGGCAGGGTCCGAGCGACGAGGCCGTCGACGTGATCGCCGAGGCGGGTGTGACCGGCGCCTGAGGTCGACGCCGCCGCGGGGCCGGTTGCTCAGCCGCCGTCGTGGGCGCAGTGATCGCCGTGGACGACCGCGGGAACGTCCATGGCCGGATTCTCGTCGAAGAAGCCGAAGGGCACGAGTGAGAAGCCACAGACGTCGACCGGCATGACCGGCCACTGTTCGGGTCGAGGCACGTGCGTGATGCCGAAGGTGTGCCACACCACGATCGACGTGTCGGTGAGCGGGCGATCGGCGGCGGTCCAGGCAGCCAGGCCGTCGCCCCCGTCGTGCTGGTTGGGATGATCGCCGGCGGGCCGACGTTCACCGTCGGTCGCCGGGGTCACCCACAGGTTGTGACGCGCGAACCCGGCCCGCCGGGCCACCGAGGAGTCGGGATGCGACAGCAGCGTGGGCGACGGGCCGGCACAGAGCTCATACGCGCTCGGCGCGCCGAGCGCGTTGCGTGTAGCGGGGTTGACGATCTGCCACCTGCGACTGCGTGCCACGTCGATGTCGCGTCGCGCGGCGAGCTCGGTGGTCAGCGGCGTCACGACGGGCGCGAAGGCGTTGCCCAGCGGGTTGTCGTCGTCGACGCCGACGGCGACGACGTCGACCTCGTGGACCTCGTTGACCGGGCCGTCGACCCAGCAGTCGAGACGGGCGCAGAACAGGTGCTGGTGCACCGCCGCCGCGACGCCCGGGGCGACCACGGTCGCGTACCTCGGCTCGTCACCGGGGACGATGCCCTTGGGCGACATGATCCCGGTGAGCTTGACCTCGTGGCCGATCGTCCCGTCGGTGTGGAAGTACCAGTAGAAGGCGTACTCGTAGTTGCCGATCGTCGAGATCGACGAGACGACGAGTCGCCGGTTGCGTCGGACCTCGACCCGGCCCGTGTGCAGGTCGACGTGTTTCCACAGGATCCCGACGTCCTCCTCGTGGATGCAGATCGCATTGGGGATCACCAACGGGCGGCCCTGCTCGTCGGGGATGACCGCGTCGAGATAGGTGATCTCGCCGAGACAGTCGCACCCCAGGGTGAGCGAGTTCGCCATGCGTCCCAGGCCCCATTCGCCCACGTCGAACGCGCTCTTGAACGCCTGGGACGCATCAGGGTCGCCGTAGGGCACGACCATCTCCGAGATCGACGCCCGCCGCAGGATCGGCCGCTTGCGACCGCGGTCGCTGTACGAGATGTCGTGGAGGACGAGGCCTTCGATCGCGTCGAGCGCGACGTGCAACTCCCAGCGTTGCCAAGCCAGGACGTGTCCGTCGACGGTGAAGCTCGGACCCTCCGGCTGGACGATGTCCAGCGGACGCAGGTCGTCGCGCCGTGACGACTGGTGCTCGGGGAGGTAGCTGCCGGCACCCTGGGGGACCGGTACGACCGTACGGTCGCCGAGGTCGAGGATCTCGCCGGTGGCCAGGTCGACCAACGGGGTGAGCCCCTCGATGGGACGCGCATAGGGGTTCGCGTCCGAGCCGGGTCGGTGGTAGCAGAGGCAGCGGGCGACCCGTCGGCCCCGGGCGTCGTCGGCGGCGAACGCGCCCGCGGGCCACGGGTCGATCTGCACCTGATCGACGTCGTCGATGCCCCGCTCTGCCAGTGCCGCCCGGAACGACCGGTCGCCGTACAGCGCGGCCATCACGATCAGGCATTCGCCCATCCCGAGCGCGGGGCGGAGCCCGTCGAGGATCTCCCAGTCGACCACCGTGGCGCTCGCGACGTCGACCCGGGCCTCGACGAGCGATGCGTCGGGTCCGTCGACCACGACGACGCGGGCGGTGCGCGGCTCCGGCTCCGACGCCTCGGACGCACGCCGACGTCGCGCGTGGGAGCCGGGTCGTTCTTCGAGCGTGACGATCGAGAACCAGGCCGTGTCACCGAGTCGGCCGGTCGCCCGGATCGCCGCCACGACCCGTTCGATCTCGCCGGCGTCGAGGGGGTCGTCGGGCGTCACCGGGTCACCTTCCGCGCCGGGGCGAGCGCGACCTTGACCGCGCCGCTTGCGCCTTGGTCGGCCAGCGCGAGGAACGCCTCGCGCCAGTCGTCGAGGTCGAACACGTGGGTCACGAGGCCGCGCAGATCGACCCTGCCGCAGGTGGCCAGGTCGAGGTAGTGGGCGATGCCGTGCGCCCGCACGCCCTCGACCTCTTCGACCCCGAAGGCGTTCGAGCCGACGATGGTGATCTCCTTGAAGTAGTGCGGCGACCACTCCCAACGGCCAGGGACGTGCACGCCGGTGACGACGATCGTGCCGCGGGCGGCGAGCACCCGCGTCTCGATCTCGAAGGTCTCGGGTTTGCCGATCGTGTCGTACGCGACGACGATGCCGCCCGGCAGACACAACGGCAGCCCGTCGAGGCCGTCCATCGTGGGCCGGAGGCGACCGCCTGACCATTCCGCGAGTTCGGCCAGAAGGGTCGTGCGGTCGCCGAGGCGCACGACGTGGTCGGCGCCCAGGTCGGCAGCGAGGTCGGCCTGCGCGTCGAAGCGGGCCACCGTCGCGATGCGGGTCCGGGGATACAGCGCCCGCAGGATCGTGACCGTGCACAGCCCGAGCGCGCCGGCGCCCCACACGAGCACCCGGGCGTCCTCCGACGGCGGGTGCCTGGTCACCCCGTGCAGCGCCACGGCGAAGGGGTCGGCGCACACGGCGATCTCGTCGGGGAGCTCTGCGGGCACCGGGTACAGCATCGACGGGTGCGCGGCGAACGACTCCGCGTAGCCGCCCGAGGCGTCCCGCGAGGTGCCGAGATGGATGCCGGTGGCGATGGCGCCGGCATCGAAGTGTTCACAGAGGCTCAGGTCACCGGTCGAACACGCCGGGCACGGTGGATCGACCCCGCGGGGCGCGCAACCGAGCCACGGATCGACCACGACCCGCGCGCCCACGTCGACGCCGCGGGCTGCCGGTCCGAGCTCGATCACGTCGGCGACGATCTCGTGGCCGAGGATCTGCGGAAACGTCGCCATCCCGCTGAGCGCGGAGTCGGAGTCACCTTCGAAGTCGCCGAGCACCTGTTTGGCGTCGGACCCGCAGATGCCGGTGAGGCGCGGTCGGAGCACGACCCAGTCGTCGCGCAGGGGACGCGCGTCGGCCACGTCGCGCAACGCGACCGGTGACGTGGCCAGATTGCGGGTGAGTTCGTTGGCGTCCGGCGGCGGCGACCACGCCTCGGGCACGACACCGAACACGAGCGCCTTCACCGACCCACCGCTGTCACCGTCGTCGCCGGCATCACCGACGTCAAGGTAGCAGCGATCGTCCTAACATGACGCTCGTGTCAGAAACGCGCGGGGCGGAGGCGGCGAGCACCGAAGCGACCCTCGGCGCGGGTCGTGTCCTGGTCGACCGCGAACACGAGGACCAGGCGGGACCGGTGACGATCGGGATCGACATCGGCACCACGTCGGTCAAGGCCGTCGCCGTGGACGCGACCGGCGAGATCGTGGTCCGCGCCAGGTTGCCCCACCGGCTCGTCACCGACCCACCGGGAACGTTCGAACACGTCGTCGACGACGCCTGGCACCGTGACGTCCTCGACGCCCTGGCCCGCGTCGCCTCCGGCCGTGAGGTGGCCGGCGTGTGTGTGGCCGCGATGGTTCCGTCGCTGACCGCCGTCGACGAGAGCGAACATGTGCCCGGGCTGCTGTACGGCGACCGGCGAGGCGTCCACCCCGTGGCCGACCCGTCGCTGCCCGGCGACGGCGGTGAACTGTTGACGTTTCTCCGGTGGTTGGTCGACACCTACCCGGACGCGACCGGCTACTGGCCCGCCCAGGCGGTGGCGAACCGTGCGTTGTGCGGCGAGGGGGTGATCGACGAGTACACGGCACTGACGGCGTTCCCCCTGTTCGACCTCACGTCGTGGGATGCCGAACTCGCCATCGAGGCCGGCACGACGGTCGACCGCCTGCCGCGCATCGTCGGGCAACTCGAGGTCGCCGGACACCTCCGCGACGGCCTCGCCGGCGCGGGCGCCGTGCTCGCGGGCGGCACGGTCGACGGCTACGCCGAGCAGATCGTGTCCGGCGCGAACGAACCCGGCGACGTGCTCGTCATCTGCGGGACCACCCTGATCACCTGGGTGGTCACCG
>JBDZVK010000457.1:0-1749 GCA_040255725.1 Actinomycetota bacterium | reverse complement strand
TCGTAGCCGTGGGCGGCGAACGATCCGAGGGCCTCGTCGTGCACCCACCAGTGCGATCCGTACCGGTTCGCGTGACCGGTGGGAAGCTTGATCGGGCGTCGCGCGGCGTCGATCCACGAGCGGTCGACCACTTCGGTGCCGTCCCAGTTGCCGCCCCGCAGCGCGAGCAGACCGAACCGGGCGAAGTCGCGGGCGGTGGCGTACACGTACGACGACGCGACCCAGGTGCCCGCCTCGTCGAACTCGGGCGAAGCGCTGGTCATGCCGATCGGCGCGAAGACCTTGTCGCGCAGCCACCTGGTCATGCCGTCGGGGTCGCCCTCGAGGCCGAGCACGCCCTGGAGGGCGCGCGCCAGGATGTTCGTGGTGCCGCTCGAGTACAGGAACTGGGTGCCGGGCCGGGCGGCCAGGGGAAACGACGCCGCGTAGGCGGCCATGTCGGCCTTGCCGTCGCCGAAGAGCATGCTGATCACGTCCGACCCGCGGTCGGTCGTGTACTCCTCCATCCACGACAGCCCCGACGCCATGTGCAGCAGGTGGTGCCAGGTGATCCCGTGACGGGGGTCGTCGTGGTCGTCCCATTCGGGCACCGGTGCCCGCGAGTCGAGGTGCACCTCGTGGTCGCGGGTCGCGATGCCGATCGCGATCTGCAGGATCGACTTGGCCATCGACCACGAGATCAGGGGCGTGTCGGGCCCGTCGGGTTCACGCTCGCCGGTGAAGTCGTTCACGATCCCGCGTCCGTACCGTTCGACGACGAGTCGTCCGTGCTGCGCGACCAACAGGGCGCGGGTCGGGCCGAGCACCGCCGGTGGCTCGTCGAACGCGAAGTCGACCACCTTGGCGAGCTTGCGCTTCTTCGCGTCGACCGGTTCACCGGTCGGCCAGTCGACGGTCGGCCACGGCACGTCGTCGGGCTGGTCGGGCAACCGGGCGAGGTCGATGTCGATGACGGGAAGCGAACCGGTCTTCATCCACCGCGACCGTAGCCCGGGTGCCGCCGACCACCCACCGCCCGGGCACCGAATCCGATGTGTCGTCGTCGGCCTGTTGCTGTCACGCTGGTCCGATGCTCCAGGCCAGGTCCGTGCGCACCGAAGCCGGCGGGGTCACGCTGCTCGACGGCGTGACCTTCACGGTCTCCTCCGGCGACAAGGTCGGGATCGTGGGCCGCAACGGTGCGGGCAAGACCACGCTGCTCAAGGTGCTCGCCGGTGCGGAGCCGGCCGCTGGCGGCGACGTGCTGGTCAAGGGCGGGCTCGGCTATCTGCCGCAGGACCCGCGGATGGATTCGGTGCCGCCGGAGACCCCGGCGCTCGCGCACGTGCTGTCGGGACGAGGCTTCGACGAGGCCGCCCGTCGTCTCGAAAAGCTCCGCCAACGCATGGAGGACGACCCCTCCGAGCGCAACATCGCCCGCTACGCCCGCGCCGAGGAACGCTTCCGGATCGACGGCGGCTATTCGGCCGAGTCGGAGGTGCGCCGGCTCGCCGCCGGGCTCGGGGTGACCGAGGGCCGCCTCGACCTCGCCGTCGGCATGCTCTCGGGTGGGGAGCGGCGCCGGGTGGAACTCGCCCGGATCCTGTACGCGGGCAGCGACGTGTTGCTGCTCGACGAGCCCACCAACCACCTCGACGCGGACGCGAAGGACTGGCTGCTGGGCTTCATGCGCGCCTACAGCGGCGCGCTGATCGTGATCAGCCACGACCTCGACCTGTTGGATTCCGAGATCACCCGGGTGCTGCACCT
>JBDZVK010000456.1:0-1758 GCA_040255725.1 Actinomycetota bacterium | reverse complement strand
CCGGCCGATCGGTGGTGATCCCACCCGAGCGCCGCCACCACGTCGAGTTGCCCGAGCCGACCACGTTCGCCGTGGAGTTCCACCGGGCCGGCCAAGCCGACCCCGTGCCGCTGGTGCGCAAGGAGCGGCGTCGCCGGCGCTGCGACCGTGAACGTGGGTAGGGGTGGGCGGGGCGGGACGGACGGGGCACTCACGAGGGCGCAGGTCGAAGGCGCAGACGCCGTGCGGCGGGGGACGGGGACGAGGACGCCGTGAGGGCGCCGTCCGGCCGGCCTGAACCCGCCGAACGTTCGTGGTCACCGCACCGGCCACATCCGACCGACGAGCACACCGGCGCGGTCGCCAGGCGCCGCCCAGCGCATGCGAGCTCTTCGATTCGGGTCGTCGACGGTGGGCAGTGCCCTAGTCTTCGGCGACCAAGCCCGGGCCGGCCGCCAGGCCCTCGGGCCTGCGCTCGTTGCCAATTCGGGAGCCGTTGCGTCGAGGCAGCCCATGACCACTCCGTCGCACCATACGTCGCCGCCGGGACCGGGAGCGCTCGATCGTCGGGTCCATCGCGGCTTCGCCGAACTGTCGGCGGTCGCGCTGGCCGTCGTGGTCACGGTCGCCGACTATTTCACCGACCCGTACCTGGCCTTCTCCACGTTCTACCTGATCCCGGTGGCGATCATGGCCTGGTACTCCACCCGCGTTCGAGCGCTGGGGTTCTGCGTGGTCGTCACCACCGCGGGCATCGTCGCCCGGGCCCTCGACCCGGGAGCCGTCACGCTCGTCGTCATCGTGTCGAACGGCCTCCTGCGCGTGGTCATGTTCGTCTTCGTGGTGCTCCTGGTCGAGGCCGAGCGCATCGCCCGGGATCGGATCGCACGCCTGTCGACGATCGATCCGTTGACCGGGATGCTCAATCGACGAGCGTTCATGGCGCATGGCAGCGAACGGCTGGCTCAGGCCGCTCGGCGGCGCAGCGAGGTCACGCTCGTCTACACCGACCTCGACGACCTCAAGTCCCGCAACGACGCCTTCGGCCACGAATCCGGCGATCGCATGATCACCGACTTCGCCGCGGCGATGACCGCGACGTTCCGAGAGACCGACCTCGTGACCCGCATCGGCGGCGACGAGTTCTGCTGTCTGCTCATCGACACCGGAGAACGCGAGGCCAACATCGTCCTCGACCGGTTCGAAACGATCATGGCACGGATCGGCCCGGACCGGGTGCGCGCGTCGATGGGCGCGGTGACCACGGTCGCCACCGCCGCCACGTCGCTCGACGACCTCGTCCGTGCCGCCGACGCCCTGATGTACGAAGCGAAGCTCGCCGGAAAGGGACAGCGTCGCACGGCGACGATTCCCTCCCCGGTCCCCGACGGGGCCGACGCCCGCGGGGAGGGTTGAACCACGGTGCCCAAGCCCTACGTTGTGAGGACATTCCGCCGCATGCCGCCGGAGCGAAGCAACCGACCAGGAGACCAGCGATGTCGGCCATCACGACCTGCCCCGCATGTGGGACCAAGAACCGCCTTCCGTCGTCGGTGAAGGGACGTCCGCGTTGCGCGAAGTGCCACGCCGATCTGGCCTGGTCGGTCGACGCCGACGACACCACCTTCGACGACGCGACCGACACGAAGCTGCCGGTGCTCGTGGACCTGTGGGCGCCGTGGTGTGGACCGTGCCGGATGGTCTCTCCCGCGGTCCAACAGCTCGCCGAGGAACTCGCCGGCGAACTCAAGGTCGTCAAGGTGAACGTCGACGAGTCGC
>JBDZVK010000094.1:3393-9012 GCA_040255725.1 Actinomycetota bacterium | reverse complement strand
CTTCGCGTTGCGCGATGCCCGACGAGGGCTCGTCCAGCAGCACGACCGACGGCCCATGTGCCACCACGCAGGCGAGGTCGACGACCCGACGGGAGCCCGTCGAGAGTTCTCTGAGCAGCTTGTGGCGGAACGCCTCCAGCCCGAACGCCTCGATCAGTTCGTCGACCCGCATGGCGATCGCGGCTTCGGTCAACTGGTGGGCGGGCAGGCGGAACACCGCGTTCACCACCCCCGACCCCTGCACCCAACGGTCCAGGGCGACCGACAGGGTCTCGGTGACGCTGAGCGACTCGAACAGCCTCGAGTCCTGGAAGGAGCGTCCCAGACCGATCCGGGCGCGGCGATCGGGCGACCATCGGGTCACGTCGTGACCGTCGAAGGTCACCGTGCCCACGTCGGTCGAGACGAACCCGGAGATCGCGTCGAACAGGGTGGTCTTGCCGGCGCCGTTCGGGCCGATCACCCCGACGATCTCACCGGCCGAGAAGTCGAGGCTCACGTCGTCGACCGCGGCGATGCCGCCGAACGCGACCCGGAGGTGCTCGACCGAGAGACGGGGCCGAACCTCGGTGACGGACGAACGCTCACCGTCGGGCGAGGCCAGGTTCGCTCCCGCAGAGGCCAGGTACACCGAGCGGACCAGGTCGGGCCGCTCGAGCAGTTCGGCGGTCGGCCCGGAGTAGCGGATCGCGCCCTTCTCCATGAAGTAGGCGCGGTCGGCGACCGCGAGGGCGACGTTCACCGACTGCTCGACGAGGATGATCGTGGTGCCCCGGTCGCGCAGCATCCGCACGACACCGAGCAACTCGTCGACGACGAGCGGCGCCAGTCCGAGAGACAGTTCGTCGATGAGCAGCAGGCGGGGCCGCACGATGAGGGCCATGCCGAGTGCGAGCATCTGCTGCTGGCCGCCCGAAAGGTTGGCGGCGGGCTCGTCGGCGCGTTGGCCGAGGACGTCGAACAGCTCGTGCACCTCGGCGACCCGACGGTCGGTCTCGTCCCGGTCGCCTCGGCTCATCCAGGCCGCGGCCCGGAGGTTCTCGGCCACCGTCAGGGTCGGGAAGACGCCCTTGCCGCCGGGCATCTGGGTGATGCCGAGGCGTGCGATCTCCTCGGGCGGAGCATGGGTGATGTCGCGTCCGTCGAACACGACCGCGCCGTTGGTGGCCTCGACCGTCCCGCAGATCGCGCCGAGCAGCGTCGACTTACCGGCACCGTTCGTGCCCAGCAGGGCCACGATCTCGCCTTCGGAGATCTCCGCGTCGACGTCGAAGAGCACCCGGACGTCGCCGTACCGGACGTCCAGCGCGCGGATCATGAGCAACTGCATCTCGCCCCTCGCCCGGGCGGCGAGCAGTTCGGCACGGGTCACCGAACCCGTCCAGACGTCTGCGATGTCGGCGTCGACGACGCTGCGCGCCGAGGCGATGATCAGGCCGCCGATCACCAGCACCGGCGTCATCACCGCCATCCCCCAGCGCAGCCCCCAGGTGTCGCCGACCCAACCGACGATCGGCAGGACGGCCAGACCGGGCAGGATGAACAGCGCGCCGATCGAGAACCCGATCGCCCGCGCCCGGGCGGGAATCGCCAGCGACAGTGCTGCCAGGACTCCCGGTCCCACGATTGCAAGACACGCCACCAGGAGCGCATTGGCGACGACCGCGACGACCACGTTGGGCGCGGCGGCGAACACGAGAGCGATGAGCGCCGCCGCCCCGGCGGCCCAGCCGATCATCGTGAACATGCGGGCCACCGACTTGCTCGCCTCGCTGGTGGCCACCCGCGCGCCGATGAGCAACCCGCAGACGTGGACCACGAGCACGGGGACCGAGACCCAGCCCCGCTGCCAGGTCGACAGGTCGAAGGTCCGGTCGTACTGCAACGCTGCGATCGAGGTGAATCCGATGATCGACGCGGCCAGGAACGGCAGGGCGGCGAACACGCGTCGCAGCGTGCCGATCTTCCACACCATGCGGTACGCCTCGGCGTACGACGGCGGAACCTCGGCGACGGCCATCGCCTCGGCCTCGGGTCCGACTCCCGCGGCGGCACGTTCGTAGTGGCCGCGCACCGGTTCACGAATCTTGAGACCGAGCACGACCAGCAACGCGACCGGGATCCCGAACACGATGAAGGGCACCCGCCACCCGAACGCGGTCGCCAGTCCCGCTCCGGCGAGCACGCCGAAGAGCTGGCCCAACACGTTGCCGAGTTGGTGGGAGGCGTACACGCGCGGCCGCACCTCGATCGGGTAGTAGTCGGCCAGCAGCGAGTTGTGGGTCGGGAACACCACCGCCTGGCCGATCGCGGTGCCACAGCGCACGATCACCAGCAGCACCACCACGGTGGCCAGACCGGTCGACATCGAGAACAGGGCCCAGACCGCGGCGCCGACCAGGGCGAGACGGACGCGGCTGGTCCGGTCGGCCAACCAGGCGATGGGCACGGTCCCCAGCAGACCCATCCCACCGCCGATCGCGGTCACCAGCAGGATGCCGGTGTCGGTCAGGTTCAGGGCGTCACGGATGTCGGGGAGCAGGATCCCGTAGGCCGCCTGGTCGGCGGCGTCCATGAACGCGAGCCCGGCGAGGATCACCAGCGGGTACGCCGAAACCCCACCGAACCGGTCGCGCAGTCCCCTCATGCGGATCGCTCCTCGCGAAGTGTCGAGGGTTCGTCGTCATCGCCGCCGTCGTCATCGGACGTATCGACCGAGTTCGCCGTGTCGGCGGTGCCCGCCGTGGTCCGCGCGAGGTCGTCCAGGTCGATCCGGTCCGAACCGCCGGGATCGTCACGGTGGCCGCGCAGCGACGGCACCTCGATCCCACGTCGCTCGGCGAGCCAGGCACCGCCGGAGTCCCGCAGCCGGAAGACCACGTCGGCGAGTCCACCCGGGAGGGCCAGCAGCACGCCGAGCACCCCGATGGCGCTGGGGAGCAGCTGCCAGTTCGCCGGTAGGAACCATGTCCCGCCCTTGGCGAAGATCGCGCCGATCACCGCGCCGGTGAGCGACCCGACCCCGCCGACGACCGCGGCGGTGAACACGCCGATGCTCTCGGTGGCGGTGAACGGGCCTTCGGTGTACTGCTGGGAGATCATCGTGAGCAGGCACCCGGCCAGACCGGCGAGGAAACCCGATACGGCGAACGCGGTGAGCTTCGCCCACAACAGGCGGACGCCGTAGGCCTGGGCGGCCGATTCGTTGCCCCTCACGGCGCGCAGTACCCGGCCGGTGTGGCTGTTCCTGATCCCGTGGGCGGCGACGAGTCCGATGAGTGCGACGATCACGCAAACGGTGTACATGGTGCCTTCCGACGACAGGTCGATCGTGCCCAACAGGGCGGGTCGGTCGATCCGTCCGTTCGGGATCCAGGAGAACACCGACCGGTTGAGCAGGTACCCGGACGTCGCGAGCGCGAGCGCGAGGGTCGCCACCGCCAGGTAGAACCCGCGCAGCCGCAGGCTCGGCAGGCCGACCAGCGTCGCGGCCGCGGCCCCGCACACCCCGGCGAACCCCAGCGCGGCGATCAGGTCCCAGTGCCAGGTGGCCACGGCGACCGCGCCGGCGACCGCGCCGACGGCCGCGAACGACATCTGTCCGAGCGACACCTGACCCGCCCACCCGGTCAACACCACGATCGACAGGGTGATCAGGGCGAAACAGGCGACGGTCGCGGCCTTCTGCTGATCGGCGGGTCCGAGCCAGGCGCCGAGTGCCGCGAGCGCGGCGAGTCCGACGACGACGCCGGCCCAACGGACCGACACGACGATGCCGAGCCGGCGGAGCGCCGCGGGAAGAGGCCGCGGGTCGTCCGCGATGTGCCACGAGGCGGTGTCGTCGGTGTCGACCCGGCGCCTGCCGGTGCGCTTGACGAGCAGACCGACGAACACGACCACCGCGTAGACGACGTAGACGAGCGTTGGGGAGTCACCGGCGTGCCACGACACGCCCTGTTCGAGGATGCCGAGGGCGACCGCGGTGAGCGCGACGGCGGGCAGGCACGCCGCTCCGGCGAGCACGAGCGCGCTCAGTGCGGCGATCAGGGTGGTGATGCTGACCGTCGAGCTGAGTGGGATCCCCAGGATCGACGCCCGGAGGAACACCCCGAGGTACGACAGCACCGCGGCGATCACCCAGACCAGCGTGTTGATCCGCTTGACGGGGATCCCCAGGCTCGCGGCCCGTTCGGACCGTTCCGCGCTCGCCCGCACGGCGATGCCGATGCTGCTGCGGCCCAGGAACAGCGCCAGCGCGACCAGCGCGATCGCGGAGATGCCGACCGCGGCGATCGAATCGGCGCCGAAGAGCTGAGTGCCGATGGTCAACTCGAAGTTGCCGGGAAACGAGATGTCGGAGGTGTTCAGCGCCTGTTCACCCCAGATGCGGGGCATGAGCAGCGCGCAGACGATGAACAACTGGGAGATCCCGATCGTGGCGACGGTCAGCACGAGCCGGGACGCTTTGAAGAAGCGACGGATCAGCAGGAACTCGACCAGCGCACCGATGACGACCGCGCCGGCGAGGCCGATGAAGAACGACAACAGGTACGGCAGCCCCCACGACGACGCGATGCAGCCGTACGCGAACGTCGAAGGCAGCGTGCCCAGGTCGGCCTGGGCGAAGTTGAGGATCCGGTTGGCGCGCTGGATCAGCGCGAGGCCGAGTGCCACGAGGGCGCCGAGCATCCCGAGCACGACGCCGAGCGCGGTGACCCCGATCGGTACGGGGTACGCCGCGAGCGCGACCGCGAGGATCACCACGGCCGGGACGTACGGACCGACCGCGCCGAAGGAGAAGCCGCGACGCCCGGTGGTGCTCGTCATGATGTGATCGGTCACCGGCCCCCTTTTGGACTCTGTGCCGGTTCGGACTTGGTGCCTGATGCGGACGCCGACCCCCTGGCACGGCGCGGGATGCAGACTAGTCGGCTCCGCTGGGTCGGTTCGCCCGAGCACGGCCGGATTCGTAGGACTACCGTCGGTGACCATGAGTATCGACACCGCAATCTCCGAGGACATCGACTTCGCGACGGTGCGAGCCGAGCGCAAGGCGACCCTCGCGGCCGCGTTCCGGATCTTCGGGCGCTTCGGCTTCAACGAGGGCGTCGCCGGACACATCACCGTGCGCGACCCCGAGCACCTCGACCGTTTCTGGGTGAACCCGTTCTCGGTCAACTTCCGGATGATCCGGGCCGAGGACCTGATCTGCGTGGACCACCACGGCGAGATCGTCGAGGGTGACGGGCTCTTGAACCGGGCGGCGTTCGCGATCCATTCGCGCATCCATCTGGCGCGTCCCGACGTGATCGCCGCCGCGCATTCGCACTCGGTCTACGGCAAGGCGTTCTCCGCGCTGCACCGGGAGCTGCGCCCGCTCACCCAGGACGCGTGCATCTTCTTCGAGGACCACGCGCTGTTCGACGACTACACCGGCGTGGTGTGGGACGAATCCGAGGGCGACCGGATCGCCGAGGCGCTCGGTGAGCGCAAGGCCGTGATCCTGGCGAACCACGGACTGCTCACGGTCGGGCACAGCATCGAGGAGGCGGTGTACTGGTTCGTGACGATGGAACGCACCTGCCAGGCCGAACTCGCGGTGCTCGCCGCGGGTGGCGG
>JBDZVK010000094.1:0-3293 GCA_040255725.1 Actinomycetota bacterium | reverse complement strand
TGACGATGGAACGCACCTGCCAGGCCGAACTCGCGGTGCTCGCCGCGGGTGGCGGAGAACCCATTCCCGACGATGTGGCGCGGCACACGTTCTCGATGGTCGGGAGCCACGCCGCGGGTCGGTTCGGCGCGACCCCGTTGTTCGACTGGATCAGAACGGTCGAAGAGGGCCTGTAGGCACCGGCCGAGGGTCGGCCGTCCAGTGCCTTCTCAGCCCGTGTAGTCGGGCCGGGCGGCGACCGCTTCGGCGGGCGGCGCGGCCGCCGACGTCGAGGGCAGCGTCGTCGTCGACACCGCCGTCGCCGGTGCGGTGGTCGTCGGCGGGCTGGTCGTGGGGGCGGTGGTCGTCGGCGGGCCGGGCGGCAGGTCGGTGCCGATCACCAGCACGTAGTCGCCCGCGGCAGCCACGCGGGCGGTGATGATCCGTCCACCGGGGACGGCAGTCTGGCGCACGTCGGTGAGCCCCCGCGTGGCGACCCGGTGGGCGGCGTCGTCGCTCGTCGGCGTCCACACGACCAGTTCCCGACCGACCGCGACGGCATCCGCGTGGGCCTCGACGGTGAGCACACCGGTGTCGGGGTCGCTGCGCAGCGAGGTGACGCGACCGGGCGTGGCCCGCGGGTACGCCCGACCGAGCACGTCGAGGAACGCGTCGTTCGGTCCGAGGTCGGTGTTGCCGGGGCACTGCAACAGGTTCAGGTGGGTCTCGACCACGTCGGGCGAGACCACGGTGCCGCCCTGCCACCGCACCGAGTGCGGGTCGCCACAGGATTGCCGCCACTGCCACCACGCCCCGCCCTGGACCTTGGCGTCTTCGTTCGCGGCGTAGCGGCGGATCTTGGCGAGGGTGTCGGCCGACGTGTCCCACCAGCCGAACTCGCCGACCCAGACCGGAACGCCCATGTCGGCCGCGAACGAGTCGAACAGGTCGCTCATCGCCTCGATCGTCAGAAAATCGGTGATCGACTCGGCGTAGTTGTGCGGCGCGGCCACGATGTTGGCGGTGCCCAGGCCGATGGCGGTCGGGTCGGGGATCATCAGTCCACGGCTCAGGTCCGCCGCGGGGATCCCCGGCTCGACGAACACGATGTGGTCGAAGGTCGCACCGGCGGCGTGCTCGGCGTTGCGGATCGCGGTGACCGCGTCGTGGATGAACGCTTCGTACAAGGGCGTGAGTTCGGCGGAGGGCCGCGACACCTCGGGCTCGTTCAACAGGTCGTAGCCGGCGACCTCCGGACGGCCGGCGAAACGTGCCGCGACGGCGCCCCAGGCGTCGGCGAGCTCGTCACGGATCCCGTCGGTGTCGTCGTAGAAGTGGTTCCAGGCGGCGGTGACCGCAGGCGAGGAGTTGCGGTCGCCCGCCTCCAGGCACGTCGACAGCCCATCGGTGATCGTGGCCCACCCGGGCGCACCGTCCCAACCCTTGGCCGGGGTCGTGCCCGCGGGGCACGTCGTCGGGTCGGTGGTCGCGATCGCATCGGTGTACGCGTCCTGGTGCATGTCGATCACCGTGTAGATGCCGTGGGCGGCCGCGGCGTCGACGTAGCCGGAGACCTCGTCGAGGTACGCCTGGTCGATGTGCCCGCGGGTCGGCTCCACGCGTGACCAGGTGATGATCAGCCGGATGACCGAGAAGCCGTGCGCGGCCATGGTGTCCCAGTCGGCCTCGGTCACGGGCAGTGTCGGAGCGAGCGAGGGGACGCCCTGCCAGTACTGCCCGAGTGAGTTGACGTTGGCGCCGCGCAGGAGCACCTGGCGACCGGTGTCGTCGACGATCTGCCGGTCGGCCGAGGTCTGCAACGGCCGCAGGTCGATCGGAGCGGCCTTCGGTGTGGGCGGCGCCGGGGCACTCCCGGCACTCGGCCCGGTTGCGAGGCCGGTACCCGCGGCAACGAGGAGCAGCATGCCTGCGGTGGCGCCTCGCATGCGGGCACGCCCGCGGGGCTTCGCGGTCGGCTTCGTCGGAGCGTGCGCCATGGTGCCGACGCTAGTGCCGCGGCACCACTTCGACGGGTCGAGGGCCCCGACCACCTCGCTCGTCTCGGTCGCGCCGAGCGCCTCTTCGCCTCGGGTCGGGGGTGAGCGGCGAAGAACGCCCAGATCGTCTCGGTCGCACCGAGTGCCTGCGACGGGGCGTCTGCGCCGCGACGACTGCGGCGCGCGGAGGGCGACTTGTCGGAGCCGGGCCACTGATGTCCGGCACCGGCGACCGTCGTGAGGGTGACCGACCGCCCGTGCGCGCACCGAGCGGTCGACGTGGTGACCACCCCGTGGATCGTCGACGTCGCCGGAGCGCAGTCGTCGATCTTTCGCCAGCGCGCGATCGACGTGGTGACCGGGGTGTGGGCGACGACCCTGCCGCGTCCGTTCCCGGTGGAACCGTCCATCGGCACGTGGGTGTCGGCGGTGCCGTGGATGTGGAGCACCGAGATCGGCTCGGGGTGCTCGCAGGGCACCATCTGCGCGCCCGCGACGGATGCCATCGCGGCGAACACGTCGGTGTCGCAGGCGAGCCGTTGGGCCATCATCGCGCCGTTCGACATGCCGGTCACATGGATCCGGCGGGGGTCGATCGCGGTGTGGGACCCGATGGCGTCGACCACGGCGGTGATGAATGCGACGTCATCGATCCCCTGTTGCGCCGATGCGCCGCAGCAGGTGCCCGCGTTCCAGGCGCGCCCGTCACCGTCGGGGTAGGCGACGACGAACGAGCCGGCCTCGGCCTGGGCGTCCCAGCCGTAGGAACGTTCCGCCTGCGCGGCCGAACCGAAGCCGCCGTGGAGCATGACGACGAGCGGCGCGGGCTCGGACGGGTCCAGGCCCGCGGGCACGTAGGTGCGGTAGCTGCGTGCGCGACCGGCGACTTCGATCCGGTGTGACGACGACCCGGTGGGCAGACCCGCCGGCCGGCCGGTCGATCGCGGTGCCTTCGCTCCGCCGCGGTGTGGTGCCGAGGCACAACCGCCGACGGTGAGCAGCCCGAGCGCGAGCGCGATCACGGCGAACCTCGTCGGCAGCGGGCGGGGTCGCGGGTGCTGTGGCGGTGTGTCCATCGGGGTCGATACAACCTCTGCTCCGTGAAGACCGTGTGAACGCCGCCGCAGGATTCGACCAAGAGTCCGTCCGGCCCCGCAGCGACCGCAACCGCCCCGGGGTGCCCGTCGAGGTCGCGTCAGGCCGACGAGCCGATCGCCCGTTCGATGTCGTCGGTGAGCTTTTCGGGTTTGGTGGCGGGCCCGTAGCGACGGATCACGGTGCCGTCGCGGCCGACGAGGAACTTGGTGAAGTTCCACT
>JBDZVK010000455.1:0-1761 GCA_040255725.1 Actinomycetota bacterium | reverse complement strand
CGTTTGAGCGCCGGCCGGGTCGCGTAGAAGCCGGTCCAGTAGGGGTTCGGGTCGAATTCGAGCGTCGGGAGGTCGTGGCGGTGGCACTCGAGAAGATCGAAGTAGTCGTCCTGGGACGCGTTGACGAGCCAGGCGCCCGTGCGGTCGTAACCGGCAGCGTTCCACTCGTCGATCAGCTCGGTGAGCCGCGGCACCGGCCGGGAGAAGTCGAAGCCGATCGTCAACAGCCGGTACGGGGTGCGGGCGAGTGGGCGGAGCTGCGCGAGGAACCCGTCGATGCGGGCGGCCACCTTCGCCGGGTGACGTGACGGCCAGGCCAGCGGCAGCCCCATCGCCCGGGTGAAGCCGCCGTGACCGATCAGATCGCCGTGCCCGTACCCGAACGCGTGCCAGTGGGCGAGCACCTCGGCGCCGTCGGGTGCGCGCCAGATGAAATCGGCGCTGCGCTCCTCGACGAGCCGCTCGGCCGAAGAGCCGGGCCACGGGAAGTGATCGGCCGCTTCGAGTTCGGCGCCGGGAAACCGCATTCCGTCGATGCGACAGATCCCCACCCGCTCGACGCCCGCGGCGGCGGCCAGCGCGGGGAGGCCGGGGGAGTGGCCGAAGCTGTCGGGCAGGTACAGCATGCGGGGCTCGGCAGCGATGCCCTGGGCGCGCAGCCACTCCGACCCCTCCAGCAGGTCACGCAGCAGCGCTTCGTCTTCGGGGAGCAGGGTGTCGGGGGTGGTGACGCCGCTGCCGGTGAAGCACAGGCGGCCTTCGTTCGCGAGACGCACGAACGCTTCCCGCCGCTCGGGACGGGCGCGCAGGTACGCGTCGGGAAAGAACGCGCACTCGACGCTGTAGACGCGCCGGGGTTCGGCGTCGAGCGCGTCGAGGGCACGGTCGAGCGTCGGGGTGACCATGAGCCGCAGGTACTCCGACGAGGTCAACAACCAGTCGGGATCCCAGTGGGTCGACTCGGCGACGACGACGACCTCGTGGGCACCCGGGGGGATCCCCAACCTTTTGCGGATCGCGGGTTCGTCGGCCATCGCCCCATCCTCGCGGCTCGGCCCGGCTCGTGTGGCCGCGCCGCGCGGCGTGGGCCGGTCGTCGGGCCCTGCGCCGGTGGATTCGGTCGCGCCGCGTCGGTGTCGGTCGACCCCGGCGGGCGGGCGTGACGCCTCAGTCTGCGTCGGCGACCTCGATGGTCGCGTACCGGGTGTCGAAGGCGACCGTGTCGGCGATCTCGGCGACCGCATCGTGCGGGGTCGCGTAACGCCACACCGCGTCGGGGTGGCCGAAGGAGTCGATGGCGATCGAGTAGTAGCTCGCCTCGCCCTTGTAGGGACACGTGGTGACGTGGTCGCTGGGCCGCAACAGGTCGTGGTCCACGTCGGCGAGCGGCACGTACTGCACGACCGGGTAGTCGGCTTCGGCGAGGCTGAGCGCCGCGCCGCTCGACGCGACCTCGGTGCCGTCGACCCGGACGGTGACGTGGCCCGGTGTCGGGGAGATCGTGATGGGATGATCGGGTCCGGGCGTCTTCATCTTCGGGCATCCTGGGGGTCGGCGGTGGATCCAGCGGGTCCACTCTGCCGTCTCGGCGTCCCGATGCGGCGCTCGCCCGCGCAGCCCGCCGAGACGGCGATACGCTCGGCCCGTGACCCTCGAGACCATGACGATCGGCCCGGCGACCGCACCGGGAGGGCCGCTCACGGTCAACCGTCAGGGGCTCGGTTGCATGAGCATGAGTCTCGTCTACGGGCGCGGCGACGA
>JBDZVK010000454.1:0-1767 GCA_040255725.1 Actinomycetota bacterium | reverse complement strand
GGCGCGTCGGAGGCCGCGACGATGTGGTCCCAGGCCGCCGCGATGATCCCGTCGAGGTCACCGGGGTCCGGGACGATCGCCAGCACGGCGTCGGCCGTGGCGTCGCGGTAGTCGTCGACGAGGGCGAACAGCAGCCCCTCCTTGCTGCCGAAGTGCGCGTACAGCGCGCCCGTGGTGCGATCGGCGGCTTCGGCGACCGCCTCGGTCGACACGGCATGGAAGCCCCGGCGGGCGAACTGGTCAGCGGCGGCGTCGAGCAGTCCGGCCCGAGTGGCGGCTTTGCGTTGTTCCTGGGTGCGGGCCACGTGCTCTCCGTGCCGACGGGATGGAGCCGACCGAAGAAATATAGCACTCCCTATCTATGTAGTGTGCGCTACGCGGACCACGCGTGAGTCTTGGCCGGCCGGCGTCGTCCTGGAGGGCTTCGCCGATGCTGTTCGCGCGCCGGGGCGCCGGCGAGGCCCCGTGCCCGGATTCACCCGGGCGCGCGGTCGATGGTCCTGAGGCCGAGTTCGGTCAGTTGTGCCTCGTCGATCGGCCCTGGTGCGCCGGTGAGCGGGTCGGCGCCCGACTGGGTCTTGGGGTAGGCGATCACCTCGCGGATCGACGGCGTGCCGGCCAGCAGCGCCACGATCCGGTCCCATCCGAACGCGATCCCGCCATGAGGTGGGGCGCCGTAGCGGAACGCCTCGAGCAGGAAACCGAACTTCTCGTCGGCCTCCTGCTCACCGACACCCATGACCTGGAACACCCGCTTCTGGATGTCGGGGCGATGGATACGGATCGAGCCACCGCCGATCTCGTTGCCGTTGCAGACGATGTCGTACGCGTAGGCCAGCGCCGATCCCGGGTCGGTGTCGAAGGTGTCGACGCATTCGGCCTTGGGCGAGGTGAACGCATGGTGGACCGCGGTCCAGGCTCCCCCACCGACCGCGACGTCCTCGGTCTCCGATGTCGGCTCGAACATCGGCGCATCGACCACCCACACGAATGCCCAGGCGGATTCGTCGACGAGCCCTGACCGGTGACCGATCTCGAGACGGGCGGCGCCCAACAGCGCTCGCGTCGAGCGGACCGGTCCGGCCCCGAAGAAGATGCAGTCTCCCGGCGAGGCTCCGACCTGGGCGGCCAGCCCGGCGCGCTCGGGATCGGACAGGTTCTTCGCGACCGGACCGCTCAGTTCGCCGTCGTCGCCGACCAGCACGTACGCGAGGCCCTTGGCGCCGCGGGCCTTCGCCCAGTCCTGCCAGCCGTCCAGCACCTTGCGGGTCTGCGACGCCCCACCCGGCATGACGACCGCTCCCACATAGGGCGCCTGGAACACGCGGAACGCGGTGTCGGCGAAGTACGTGGTGCAATCGACGAGCTCCAGGCCGAATCGCAGGTCCGGCTTGTCGGACCC
Source organism: Actinomycetota bacterium (assembly GCA_040255725.1). Classification (GTDB taxonomy): domain Bacteria; phylum Actinomycetota; class Acidimicrobiia; order Acidimicrobiales; family Iamiaceae; genus JAFDWI01. The sequence goes on along the minus strand of JBDZVK010000454.1, from coordinate 365 downwards.
GAAGCGCGCCATGGCCTCTGCATAGGTCATCCGCTCGATCGGCCGGGGCACCTCGTGGCCGATCAATGCCCAGAGCGCCACCACCAGCTCCTCGCCGAGGGCGATCACGTCGTCTTCGGTCACGAAACTCATCTCGATGTCGAGCTGGGTGAACTCGGGCTGACGGTCGGCACGGAAGTCCTCGTCCCGGTAGCACCGGGCGATCTGGAAATAACGCTCGAACCCCGACACCATGAGGAGCTGCTTGAACAGTTGCGGACTCTGGGGCAGCGCGTACCAGGAACCGGGTTGGAGCCGGGCCGGAACGAGAAAGTCGCGGGCGCCCTCGGGGGTGGAGCGGGTGAGCGTCGGCGTCTCGATCTCGA
>JBDZVK010000093.1:5083-9079 GCA_040255725.1 Actinomycetota bacterium | reverse complement strand
CCCTCGACGGTGCTCAGCCCAGGGCGAACACCGTCTCCGCGTTCTTCCACACGGCCCCCGCGACCGCCGCCGGAGTCTCGCCGCGCACGTCGGCCACTGCGGCACCGACGACCGGCACCCATTCGGGCCGGTTCGGCCTGCCCCGGTAGGGCACGGGCGCCAGGAACGGGCTGTCGGTCTCGACCAGCAGGCGGTCCACCGGGCACAGCGCCGCCGCCTCGCGCACCTCGGGGGCGTTGCGGAACGTGGCGATACCGCTGAACGACAGGTATGTGCCCCGGTCGAGACACGCCCGCGCCTCGTCGGGACCGCCGGTGAAGCAGTGGATGATCGTCCGGTCCGGAACCCCCTCGGCGTCGAAGATCGCGAACGTGTCGTCCCAGGCCTCTCGGGTGTGGACCACGAGCGCCAGGTCGTGTCGGATCGCCAGTTCGATCTGCGCCGCGAAGGCTTCGCGCTGCGCAACGCGGGGCGAATGTTCGTAGTGGTAGTCGAGCCCGCACTCCCCCACGGCGACGACCGCCGGGGCGTCGAGCAGGGCTTCGAGACCGTCGATCCCCTGTGACGCGTCGTGGGGGTGCAACCCGACCGTCGCCCAGACGTCGTCGTGGGCCGCCGCGACCGCGGTGCCGGAGGCCGACGAGGTCGCGTCGGTGCCGATCGTGACGAGCCGCTGCACGCCGGCTGCGCGGGCGGCGTCGATGATCGACGTTGCGGCCGCGACCAGGTCGCCGTCGCCGGCACCGTCGCGGTCCGGTGCATCCGGGTCGGCGGGATGGTCGTCGCCGAGGCTCAGGTGACAGTGCGTGTCGATCCACGGTCCGGCCGCGGCCAGCGCGTCGTGATCGACCGGCGTCGGGCTCACGAGGGAGCCTTGATCCGGGGGAACAACGGCGTGCCCTTCTCCACCGGCCGTCCCGCGACGTAGCCGCCCCACACCGTGTCGGTGGGTACCCGCTGGTCGGCCACGTCGCCGTCACAGCCGATCCGCCGCCAGATCTCGGCGGCGGCGTCGGGCACCGCGGGCTGGGCGAGGATCGCCACGATCCGCAGCACCTCCAGTGCATCACCCAGCACGGCGTCCACCTCGGGCCCCGGCTCGGCCTTCCACGGTTCGGTCGCCTCCAGGAGCGCGTTCGCTTCACGGATCAGCCGCCACGTCGCATCGAGCGCGACCGACGGGGCGACCGCCTCCCACGCCGCGGTCGCGTCGTCGACGACCTGCGCGGCGACGGCGGCCAGTGGGCTGTCGGGGCGCGGGGCGGTGCCGATCCCGCCGCTCTTGTTGGCCAGCACCGTGGCGACCCGGGAGGTCAGGTTGCCGAGGTTGTTGGCGAGGTCCGCGTTGTAGCGGGCGATCATCGCCTCTTCGCTGAAGTCTCCGTCGGGCCCGAAATGCAGGTCGTGGAGCAGGTGGTGACGGACCCCGTCGACGCCGAATTCGTCGACCAGCTCCGCGGGGGTGATCTGGGTGAGCCCCGATTTCGACATCTTCTCACCACCGATGAGCAGGAACCCGTGGACGAGCACCTGGGCGGGCGGCGCCTCGCCCGCGGCCAGCAGCAGCGCCGGCCAGTAGACGCAGTGGAAGCGCAGGATGTCCTTGCCGATGACGTGGTGGACGTGTGGCCACCAGGTGTCGAATCGCTCCCGGTCGGTGCCGTAGCCGATGGCGGTGGCGTAGTTGATGAGCGCGTCGTACCACACGTAGAAGACCTGGGAGTCGTCCCAGGGAATCGGCACGCCCCAGTCGATCGACGAGCGTGAGATCGAGATGTCGCGCAGGCCCTGGCGGATCAACCCGAGGGTCTCGTTGCGCTTGCCGTCGGGCCGGACCGCACCGGGGTGGGTCCGGTAGTGCTCCTCCAGGGGTCCGGCGAACTCGGAGAGCCGGAAGAACCAGTTGCGTTCGCTGAACGCCTCGACGGGACGATGGTGGATCCGACACAGCCCCAGACCGCCGGGCTCGGGGTTCGGATCGAGTTCGTCCTCGGTGTAGTACTCCTCGCACGACACGCAGTACAGGCCCGAGTAGTCGGATTCGTAGATGTACCCGCGGTCGTACACCTGTTGCAGCAGCGCCTGGACCGCGCGGTGGTGCCGAGGTTCGGACGTACGGATGAAGTCGTCGTGGGTGATGCCGAGGAGCTTCCACGCCTCGGCGAAGTGCGCGGCGTTGACGTCGGCCTGCTCCTGCGGGGTGCGACCGGCGGCCTCGGCCGACCGCTGCACCTTGAGCCCGTGCTCGTCGGTGCCGGTCAGGAAGAACACGTCGTCGCCGATGAGCCGGTGCCAGCGGGCGAGCGCGTCGGCCGCGACCGTCGTGTAGGCGTGGCCGACGTGGGGCGCGTCGTTGACGTAGTAGATCGGTGTGGTGACGTAGAAACGCCCCTGATCAGCTGGCACGTCGCAACCCTACCGGGGCCGGTTCGGAGCACCGGAAGGACTTCGAGGGCTGCAACGGACACGTCTTTGCACCGTCGACCCGCCGATGGCAGCGGAAACCGTGCAAAGACGGTGGTTGCCCGGCCAGTGGTGCGCCCGATGCTGCGTCAGTCAGTCGGCAACGGGACCGTCGGCGCCGGTCCGGTCGCGCAGCCACGGGCGCAGCACGGCGACGCTCTCGTCGGGGCTCTCACCCAGCTTGACCTCGACCGGGTCGAGGTGATCGTCGGAGTCGTCGTCGACCTGGATCTCGATCGGGAGCGTCTCGCGCGGTCGCAGCACCTTCTCGATCCCGAAGCCCAAGCCCGACAGGCTCGCCCCGAGCATCGATGTCGTCCCCCAGCGTTGGATCCTGGTGCCGAACGCCTCGGTGGTCTCGTCGTCGTCGGCCTCGACACCGCGCGACCCGTCGTGGACCCCGTCGTCGTCGACGTGCGCGACGACCTGGGCTTCGGTGAGCCACGTCTCGTCGTCCCACTCGGCCTCGGCCATGCGACTCCGGGCGATCTCGCGTCGGGTCTCGATGTCGACGACGAGGTCGTCGTCCCAGGCGACGCCCCCGTCCCCGGCGTCGTCGTCGACGTCGTCCCAGATGTCTGCGCCCGGTACGACCGACCCCTGCGGCAGCGCGCCGGTCGCGGTCGGGTCGTCGGGGTCGGAGTCGGTCACCAGGTCATGCTACCGCCGGTGTTCGGCGAGGGCTGTTCCGGCAAACCCGGTCCGCGCCTCAGGTGTGGATCGCCAGGTCGTACACCCGTCGCCTCGGCACGCCGAACCGCTCGGCGACGGTGTCGACGGCGTCCCGGGTCGATCGCCCCGCGGCGCGCTCGGCGGAGACGGCGGCCCGCAAGGTGCCGTCGTCGGCTGCGGCCGGCGGCTCGGCGCCGGCGATCACCAGCACGTACTCGCCGCGTGGGGTGCGGTCGTCGAGCATCGTGCGCGCGTCGGCGAGCGTGCCCCGCCAGTGCTCTTCGTGCATCTTGGTGAGCTCCCGCAGGATCGCGACCTGCCGATCGGCACCGCAGACGTCGTGGAGATCCGCGATGGTCCGCTCGACCCGATGCGGCGCTTCGTACAACACGACGGTCCGTTCCTCGGCGGCGATCGCCTCGAGGCGCTCGCGCCGCGACGCCCCCTTGCGGGGCAGGGACCCTTCGAAACAGAATCTGCCCGCGGGCAGGCCGCTGATCACCAGTGCGGTGTCGAGCGCGGACGGGCCGGGGACGACCTCGACGGGAAGTCCGGCGTCGAGGACCGCGTGGACGAGCGCTTCGCCGGGATCCGAGATCCCGGGCATCCCCGCATCGGTGACCACCACGACCCGTTGGCCGGTGCCGATCCGCTCGACGACCTCGTGCGCCACGTGTGACTCGGTGTGGTCGTTGGCGACCAGCAACTTCGGGGCGGCGACCCCGAGGTGGTTCAACAACCGGCCCGTCCGGCGCGTGTCCTCGCAGGCGATGACATCGGCGGAGGCCAGGGTCGCCGCCGCTCGGGGCGTCAGGTCATCGAGGTTGCCGATCGGCGTGCCCACGAGCACCAGCACGCCCT
>JBDZVK010000093.1:0-4983 GCA_040255725.1 Actinomycetota bacterium | reverse complement strand
GGCGTCAGGTCATCGAGGTTGCCGATCGGCGTGCCCACGAGCACCAGCACGCCCTTCGATGCACCGGTGATCGTCATCGGACAAGTGTGGCGCGGCGTCGACGGAGTCGGGGCACTTCACGAGCAGGGTGCCCTGGTCGCCCCCCACCGGGAACGTCACCAGGCGATCGCCGGGAACGATGCCGAGCCGGTCGAAGGTCCCGGCCTGGGCCTCGAGGACCGAGTGGGCACGGGGAACCCAGACACTCAGCCGGTTCGGCGGGAGCTGCGCGGTGCGGAGCACCCTGCCCGACCGATCGCGCCAGGCCACGTCGATGGCGAAGCGCATGCCGAAGGTGTGGATCTGCCGGGCCGGTTGCAGCACGAGGATCCGCCGATAGCTGGCGAGGCCGAGCAGGCCCACGCGTCGGTCGGCACGGGTGCGTGCCACGTCGGCCGGACCCAGCGGGTACGCCTGTTCTCCGTTCCCGCCAGGCGTGGCGACCCGATCCGATGGGAGGGCTTCTTGCGAGATGACGTCGGTGATCTGCATACCGGTGCTGTGCCCCGAATTGCGCCGATTCAAACCTGCCAGGAGTCATGCACCGCGTCCATGGTCGAGACCGACCACTGGTCACGCCGCAAGGTGCTGCAACTCGGAGGCGCCGCAGCGGCCGCGGCCGTGGCGACCGTCGGGGCGGGTGGCCCCGAAGACATCCCGACACGAACCCAGGGAATAGGTTGCAGGAATGCAAGCGGGCGACGAGCTCATCGGGTTCGCCGCGTACGGCGTCGCCGTGGACCTCGTGATCCGTCACGCCTGCGCCGAGACGACATGCGGATTCCCGACGCTCGTCGACGGTGTCCGTGAGATGTTGCCGCCGGGGGCCACCATCCGTTCTGCCGAGGAACCCGCCGATCACCGCATCTCGGTGGACTGCGCCGGTCACACCATCGCCGTCGTCGACCCCGACGGAACCGCAACCAACTACGCCCAGCTGCCGGCGGCGGCCCATGCGGTCGACCAGACGATCCGTTCGACGATCGCCGTGCATGTACCCGGGCTCGTGTTCATCCATGCGGGTGCGGTCGCGGTGGATGGCCGGGTGATCGTCCTGCCGGGCACGTCGATGGCCGGCAAGACCACCCTGGTGGCCGAGTTGGTCCGCGCCGGGGCGCAGTACCTGTCGGATGAGTACGCGGTGTTCGACGCCGATGGACTCGTGCACCCGTTCGCCCGGCGTCTCTCGGTCCGCGAGCCGACGGGCCGACGCGAGGTGCCGGTTGCCGAGTACGGAGGCACGACGGTGACCGGCCCGCTGCCCGCGGGCACGGTCGCGGCCGTCACCTACCGAGCCGACGCCTCCTGGCAGGTCCACGCGGCCGATCAAGCAGCGTGCGCCGGCGCGCTCATCGCCAATGCCGTGGCGGCGCAGATCCGTCCCGCCGAGGTGCTGGCGGTCTCCGCCCTGGTGGCCCGGTCGACCCACTTCGTCGAAGGGGTCCGCGGCGACGTGGCAGACGCGGTGCCCGCGTTGCTGGCGCTCGCCGCGGAGGCGTGACGAACGCGGGTCGCTCCGATGCGCCCCCGATGAAATTTGGAGCGGGCCGTGCGACATTTTCGGGCGGGGATTTCAACGATCACCGTCGAGTTCCGCGTCGACTCGATCCGACGCGCCCGCGGGCGCGTCCGCGCTCCCGTGGGAGTCACCCATCGAGTCGGCCCGAATGCTTCCGTGGGGTTCTCGTGGTCCAACGTCACAGCGACACCCATGGGCCAGGCGCCGCCGTTGTCGCTGCAACGTTGGACCACGTACTCCCCCGAGGCGCCCGCGGGCGCGCGTTGACTCCCACGGGAGTCACCGATAGCAACCGAATCCTTCCCCAACGAACGATCGGGTGGGGAGCGCCGACCGCACCGATGCGCCTGTGAGGAGCGCGTGAAGTGCCGATCACGCGGCGTCTGCGAGCGCAATGATCAGCGGCGAGAGATCCGCCACCTCGATCTGAAAGTTGACGCCCCGCCCGAAAGGCAGTTCCAGGTTCCCAGTCACCCAATTGCGCCCGATGCCCCGCTGCTCGAGCATGACGTGGGCACCCCCGAGCCTGAGGTACACGAACTCTTCATCGGGCCGGTCCTACGCCACCTCGAAGCCACAGAGCCCGCACCAGAACTTGATGCTCCTCGTCACATCCGTGACCAGCAACTCCGGGACGAGTGCTGGTTCGGGAGACGGGCCAGGTTCGGTGCTCATCGAAGAGTTGGACATTTCCAGCGCCTCGGCGCTCTCCGAACGAAGCAGACGCGCCAACGCGAGCCCGCCCAGATGCCGTGGCTGACCAGGTCGGTGAAATCACCCAGGGACACGCGGGGAGCGCACCCAGCGCGTCCAGCCCTGCGTCGTCATCCGGGCGGGCTGCGTTCTCACCCGCCTGGGACCAGAACTCGAGCAGCGCTGCGACGTCATCCATCCCCTCGATGAAGTCCTCCATGAGCACCTCACCGGGGTGAATCGGCGGGTAGAGCTTGTCGACCATGATTCCTCCTAGTGGTCGTCCACGATTTGCACATCTTCCGCGCCGGCGGTTGTCCAGCGAAAGCACATTCTCCATCGGTCATTGATTCGGATGCTGTGCTGCCCGGACCGGTCGCCCTTCAGCGCCTCCAGTCGATTGCCACGACATTTCGCCTGCCGCCTGGCCGCGGCATGCGGAGTCAGTAGTGATAGCGGGCCTGGAGGATCACGAGGTCTTCGCCGTTTACGAGGTAGAGCAGCCGGTGCTCATCGGTGATACGCCGCGACCACGCACCCTGCGCTCCATACATCAACCGCTCGGGTTTCCCGATGCCGGAGAACGGGTCGCGGAGGCAGGCGTCGATGAGCGTATTGATACGCTTCACGATCTTCCGGTCGGTCGCCTGCCAGTGCTTGTAGTCCTCCCACGCCGACCGGTCCCAGACCAGGCGCACTCAGGCTTCCTCGCCCGCTCGATCGAGGTCGTGGGTCTCAACGTTCCCCGCGCGGGCGCGATCGAAGGCATCGAGCAGGCGCCGGGCGTTGGCCGGTGAACGGAACAGGTAGGCGGTCTCCTGCCACGCGGCGTACTCGTCGGCCGGCATGAGGACGGCGTTCCCCTTCCGGGAGACGATCTCGACCGCGTCGCGATCCGCGTTGACGCGCTCGATGAGCGGGAACAAGGTCCTGCGCGCCTCGCTTGCGCTGATGGACATGATGGGAACCCGTTTCGCCTGGACAACTGGTACAAGGTAACCGTACCACTTACGTCCAATGGTCGCACACCTCGAGGTCGTGGTGTCCCAGACGGGCCAAGCAGGACGGTCGCGCCCGAGTCGTCCCTCCGCTTCGTCATTCGATCGGCGTGCAACTGGCCGGGTCGTCAGCCTGAAGGATCTCGAACTCGCGGGTTCCTTGGAGCACACAGAACACATTGCCCTCCGGATCGGCCATGACGGTCCAGCCTTCCTGTCCCGTCTGGCCAACGTCCATCCGGCGCGCACCGAGGCTGAGGGCACGCGCCACCTCGGCTGCCGCGTCGTCGGGACGCAGATCGAGGTGGACCCTCCCGACGGCAGCGGGTTCGCGACTCGGTTGATTGAGCAACGACGGACCGTCTCCACACAGCAGGACGGAGTCGCTGTGATTGGGGCAGACCTCGTAGCGCAGGAGGTCGCGCCAGAACCGACCCACCAGTGCCACGTCCCGCGCCTGGATCGTGATGGTGTAGACGCGAATCACGCTGACTCCAGGGGCTCGATAGCGTCGATCCTCCCACGCAACGGCACCGCGATCACCGGGAATAGAGCACATCGGCGTGAGCACGTGGAGCGAAGGTGCGCTCGAAATCAATCTCGTTCGGCACCCACACGTCACGCCACAGATGATCATGGTCCCGACCCAGGGCCCGGTCGCGCTGCATGCCCTGATTCTGCGCGACCTCGAGGGAGACGTCTACCCAGATCGTCAGGTCGAGACTGGGCAGCGCCTCGGGATGGAAGAGCCCGATGAGATCGACGATGAGGACCTCGGCCTCCGGAATCGGCTCAGGCTCACTCAGGGTGCGTCGCGACCATTCGAAACGCCGGAACGTGCCCGCACGTTGCTCACGAAAAGGCGCAAGGACTTCCCACACGAGACGCTCCCGTTCCACACCATCCCAGTCGGGCGAGCGCTGATGCGAGCGGGACGGGTCGAGGAAGTCGTCGCCGCGGAGGCGCACCATGGTGGGGCGCCGCTCGACGATGCTGCGCACGAACGTGCTCTTGCCCGAGCCGGCGTACCCGGACACGCCGACGACGACAGGTCGAGCACATTCGTCCCGCTTCTTCTCGATCAGGCCGATCAACCGATCGACGTCGCCGGAACGACGCTTCATGCGTCAAACTTCCATGGATCGACGAGGTCGACGCCGGTCCGCGCGAAGTCCTTCGCGTTGCGCGTGGCGCAGGTCGCCCCATGCGCCATGCAGATCGCTGCGATCTGCGCGTCTGCTGTGCTGATCGGTGCTCCTGCATCCTCTCGGGCCAGGAGCAAACGGGAGCACCGATCGAGTGCCCCGGTACGGCTCGATCGCTTCGTCGATGCACCTGGCCAACTCATCCTTGCGCCGACCATCCGGCAGCCGTCGCACACCCGCCAACAACTCCGCGAGTGTGACGGACGTGATCGCGACATCGCCCTCCAGCGACTCGAGCCAGTCCACCACGTGCGGCTCCGGCGACGACCGAAAGATCTCCGATATGACGTCCGTGTCGAGCACGATCACTCGAAGTCCACCGCCCGCGCGACGTCATCGCGAGCCGGGATCGACAGGGCCTCGACGCCGCCGACGCCTTGCGCCGCCGCGAGGAGCGCGATGCCGATGTGCGGCCTGGTTGCCGCCTTGGTGAGGATGGCGCGAACCTCGGCCTCCATGGACCGGCCGTGCTCCTTCGCCTGCGCGGCGAGCTGCTGTTTCACGGCATCATCGAGACCGCGAACGATGA
>JBDZVK010000453.1:0-1774 GCA_040255725.1 Actinomycetota bacterium | reverse complement strand
CCGATCTGGTGGAGTCCGCCGCCGAGCAGGTGCGGATCGGGGAGGATGCCGGTGATCCCCGTGATGCGTTCGAGGAACTCGACGAAGACCTGGCCGTTCAGTTCGTCGATCACCGCCCGTGTCATCGGCCCCATCTGCTCGGGGTCACGCAGCGCCGACTTGACCTCCCGGGTGGTCGCGAACCGTTGCCAGGCGGCGCCGTCGGGCAGCGGGAACTCCTCCGCGATCGCGGCGGCGACCGTCGCGTCGACGAAGTCGTCGACCACGATGTGCGGGAAGGGGCGCCCCGCGGCGAACGCGGCGGCAAGACGCCCCGCGTGGGGCACCAGCTCGGCGCGCCGCAGCGGGTCGGGGAGCGACGTCAGCGCCGTGCGGCACTCGGACGCGAGGGTCGATCCGATCGTCATGAGGTCACCTCCGAAGGTGCTGATGGATAGCCCGCTGCCCAGACGCGGCGTTGCCGCCACGCCTCGGGCCAGGGTCGACGCCCCGGCCGTCGGCGCGCGTCCAGTCGGACCGCGGCGGAGCGGAATGCCACCCCGGCCAGGAGCAGGCCGATGCCGAGGCGGCTCCGCAACGGGCTCCAACGGTGGCGGAGGATCGTGGCCCGTGCGGTGAGCAGCAGCAGCGTCTTGTGGTCGGACCGGATCGGCGAACCCGCGCCGAGGTGCACCACCTCGGCGGCCGGGGTGATGATCGGGCGGTAGCCGGCCCGCCGGGCGCGCAGCGACAGGTCCGCGTCCTCGCCGTACATGAAGAAGCGTTCGTCGAAGCCGTCGAGGCGCCTCCAGGCGGTCCGTTCGACCAGCAGGAAACATCCGGTGACCATGCCGACCTCTCGAACGGTGTCGCGGGGCCACCCCCCCAGCGATTCCGGGTCGAACACGCGTGAGCCGCGCCGCGCCGCGTCGGCCATCGTCGCGAAGCACACGAGGCTCCACAGGCTCTGCTGTCCCCAGCACGAGCGCGGGTCGAGGCGGCCGTCCGGGTCGAGGGTGCGGCCGCCGTAGATGCCGTGTCCGGGATGGTCGCGGGCGAAGGCGACGATGGCGTCGATGCTGCCCGGTCGGGCCACGGTGTCGGGGTTCAACAGCAGCAGCAGGGGCGCGGTGGCCAGCCGTGCCGCCTGGTTGACCGCCCGGGCGAAGCCGATGTTGTCGGCATTGGCGACGATCGTGGCGCAAGGATGACGGGCCCGCAGCCGCGCCGCGGAACCGTCGGTCGAGGCGTTGTCGATCACGATCACCTCGGTGGTCGACGCCGGCGCGGCGGCCGGGATCGCGTCCAGGCACCTCGTGGTCAGTTCCGCGGTGTCGTAGGAGACGACGAGGATCGACACGTCCGGGTCGCCGGGAGGGGTCATCGTGCGGCCCACCGGGGCTCGGCCCGCCAAACCGCGAGCCGGGCGCGGAGCTTGGCCGTGATCGACACGGCGACGTACGCGGGCACATGGGTGACCAGCCGCGGGTCGTGGGCGACGACCTGGTACCAGCGGTCGCCGGGTCGTCGGTCGGGATGGCACACCGGCCCGCGGCGCGCCAGTTGGAGGTTGCCCACGAACACGCGGGTCTTGCGGGCGACCAGCGCGCGCAGCGTCGCCGGCGCGGCGTAGGTGACCCCGGGACGGACCGTGACCCGTTCGTCGGAGCCGAAACGCTGGTCGACGAAGAGATCGTCGGCGATCAGGTCCGGGAAGTCGCCGAAGCGTGCTCGTCCCCTGGCCGAGAGGGCGTACACCCCGGCGCCGCAGAGTCCGGTGTCGATGACGCCGAGT
>JBDZVK010000452.1:0-1777 GCA_040255725.1 Actinomycetota bacterium | reverse complement strand
GACACCGACCGCGTGGCGATCGCCCAGTTCGTGATGCGGACCGTGCAGCACCTCGCCGCGATCCGGCCCGTCGGCGGGTATCTGACCCTGTCGACGATGCACTACGCCGACGAGCTGCGCGACGTCGGCAGCTTCGAGGAACTCCGCGAGGTCGCCGAAGCCGAGGTCGACGAGCGTGAGTTGAAGGTCGCCGAGCAGCTCATCGACTCGATGGCGGCGACGTTCGACCACGCCGCCTTCAGGGACTCCTACCAGGACGAGGTGCGCGACCTCATCGAGTCGAAGGCGTCGGGTGCGGTCGACGTGTTCCCGTCTGAGGCACCGGCCGAGTCGGGTGGCGCCGAGGTCGTCGACCTGATGGCGGCGTTGGAGGCGAGCGTGGAGCGAGCCAAGTCGGGCGGGGAACGGTCGTCCAAGCGCGGTGCCACCAAGAAGCGCGCCGCTGCGAAGAAGAAGTCGTCGAGTGCTGCGAAGAAGAAGGCCGCGTCGTCCGGGTCGTCGGAGTCCCGGGCCCGGAAGTCGTCGTGACCGCGGCCGGGGCGACCGACCGGCTCGCGTCGTACCGGTCCAAACGCGATTTCGCCGCCACCCGTGAACCCCCGGGTGCGTCGGCGGCTCCCGACCGCGAAGGCGGCCGTCGCTTCGTGGTGCAACGGCACCGGGCGTCGCGGCTGCACTACGACCTGCGACTCGAGATGGGCGGGGTGCTGGCGAGTTGGGCGGTGCCCAAGGGGCCGACGCTCGACGCGTCGGTGCGGCGGCTCGCGGTGCACGTCGAGGACCACCCGCTCGAGTATTTCGACTTCGAAGGGGTCATCGACCGGGGCCTGTACGGCGCGGGCGACGTGATCGTGTGGGACTGGGGCACCTGGCAGCCGCATCCTCCCGACACCGGACCGGTCGGCGCGGTCGAAGCCGGTGAGCTGCACTTCGACCTGGACGGCACCAAGCTGCGGGGACGGTTCGTGCTGCACCGTCGTGGCGAGGGCGACCAGTGGATCCTGGTGCACAAGCACGACGAGGCCGCCGTGGACGGCTGGGACCCCGAGGAGCACCCGGCGTCGGTGCGCTCGGGCCGCACCAACGACGAGGTCGCCGCGAATCCCGACGAGGCGTGGCTGCCACCGAGTGATGCCGAACTCGCCGCGCTCGACGACCTGGGCGGCGGTGGCACGTGGCGGGTCGGGGGCGACGCCGTGCGGCTGAGCAACCTCGACAAGGTGCTGTTCGCCGGCCGCGACGGCGGCGGGCCGATCACCAAACGTGACTTCGTGCGGTACCTGACGACGATCGGCCCGCATCTGCTGCCGTACCTGAGTGGCCGGCCGGTGAACCGGCACCGGTTTCCCGACGGCTCGACCGGTGACGGCTTCTGGGCCAAGGCGGTGCCCGCGAACGCGCCGGGGTGGGTGACCCGCTGGCACGACCCGGCGGCAAGGGCGGGCCGCACCTCGGCCTACGTCGTCGCCGACCGCGTCGCCACGCTCGCCTGGCTCGCGAACGAGGCGGCGATCGAGCTGCACCCGTGGACGGCGCGGATCGAGGACGTGACCCGACCCACCTGGGCGCTGTGCGACATCGACCCGGGCACGTCGAGCAGTTTCGACGACGTGCTGGTGCTCGCCCGGCTGCACCGGGTCGCCCTCGAGAAGCTCGGGCTCGAGGCCCGCCCGAAGGTGACCGGCAAACGGGGCGTGCAGATCTGGATCCCGATCACGCAGCGGTACTCCTTCGACGAGACCCGCGACTGGGTCGAGGCGTTGTCGCGGGCGGTGGG
>JBDZVK010000451.1:0-1778 GCA_040255725.1 Actinomycetota bacterium | reverse complement strand
CCCCAGTGGCCCAGGATCACCTGCAGGTCGGGGTGCCGGTCGAAGGTGCCGCGCAGGATCAACCGCAACGCCGCGGTCGCGGCGTCGACGTGCCACCCCCACCCGAACGTGGCCAGGCCGAGGTCGGTCAGCTCGTCGAAGCCGCGGTAGGACGCGTCGCGGACCGCAGCGGACGGGAGTTGGGGGTGGATGAACACGGGTTGGCCCAGCGCGGCCGCGGTGGCGAAGAACTCGTCGTAGACCGGATCGTCGAGGAAACGGTCGCCGGATCGGCCGTACACCATCGTGCCGACGTGCCCGAGCCCAGCGGCCCGTTCGAGCTCTCCCGCGACCGCCTCGGGCGCCGACATCGGCAGGGTCGACAGGGCGCGCAGCCGGCTCGGGTGGGCGCGTACCGCTTCTGCGGCGACGTCGTTCGCCGTGCGGCTGAGCCTCACCGCCTCATCAGGGGCGAGCGGCTGGGTGCCCGGCGGCGTGAGGGCGATCACGGCGAGGTCGATGCCCTGCGCGTCCATGGCGGCGATCCGCCCCGCACCGAGGTCGCGGAGTCGCTCCTGGTGGTCGCCAAGGTCGTTGAAGGCGAGGCTCTCGTCAGGGGTCGCACCGGCACGGAGCGCCTCGGTGAGCTCCGGGAGGATCCAGTGTTCTTCGATGGCGACCAGTCGCATGTCGGTCACTCCTCGTTCGGGGACGCGGGTTCAAATATCTATCATTTGACAACTGTCGATTGACAGCCAATATACCGTGACCACATGGACGAAGCACAACGGACTCGTCTGTTCGAACTCGCCGACCTGATCCTGGCGCTGAGCCGCCACATCCACGCGTCGAAGGACTTCGCGTTCGAAGCCTGGACGCCGCTGGAGAGCGCCGTGATGCGCTACATCGACCGCAATCCGGGCACCACGGCGAGCGCCGCGGCCGACGCGACCCGCCTCATCTCCAGCAACTTCAGCCGTGCGGTCCGCGGGCTCGAACGCAAGGGGCTGGTGCGGCGCACCGTCGACCGAAACGACGCTCGCCGGGTCCGCCTGTACCCGACCGAGCTCGCCGACCGGCAGCTCGAGACCCTGCGCGCCGCCTGGAGCCGGCTCCTCGACGGGGTGCTCGACGACCCCGACGAGATCGACCGCATCAACGACGCGCTGCGGCGCATCGAATCCCACCTCGTCGGCGTCGATGAACGTCCCGACGACGCGGACCGACGGGCCCCCTAGGTCCGCCCGCCCCCGCAGATCACGTTGCCGCCCTCACCCGTGCGAGCATGCGGTCGACATCGCCGCGCTGGTGGACCAGTTCGTGAACGGTGTGCGCCGCGACCCAGGCGAGGTCGACCTCGGTGGGTTCGGGGTGGCTGTAGACACACGTGCGTCGCCACGCCGCGTCGTCGAGCCGGGCAGCCACGTCGACGAACAGCCCGGTCGCGACCTCGAGGTGGGTGACGAGGCGAGCCGGGTCGGAGTCGGCGTAGCCGGCGAGGCGCGGGCGGTGGTCGCGGTGCATCGTGACGAGCGTGGGTGTGTCCTCGACGAGGGTGCGCACGAGCCGCTCCCGTTGCACCAGCAGCACGTCACGCACATGGCACGCGTACTCCAGGGCCGACCAGTCATCGGTCGCCGGGCGGACACCCAGACGCGACGTCTCGACCGGATCCTCCGACGCTTCCCGTAGCCGGGCCGCGAACTCGTGACCCTCGGCCTGCAGCTCGTCGACCACGTCGGGCGGCGGATGATCGGAGTAGACGAATGCGCAGGCATCACACCGCGTCATCGCCGGAG
>JBDZVK010000092.1:2020-9109 GCA_040255725.1 Actinomycetota bacterium | reverse complement strand
CGCGGGGCGGTTCGAAGTACACGTCGACGTCGCCACCGGCGAGGGCCGAGAACACGCGGTCACCCCAGAAGCCGTAGCCGGCGAGCGGCGACGGCAAGCGGTCCTTCGAGAACCAGCCGAGATCGGCGGTCTCGAGCGGGTGGCCGTCGAGTTCGCCGCCGACCGGGCGGCACTGGAACAGCAGCGAGTACAGCGGCACCCGCGTGAACCCCTGGCGGATACCGTCGAGCACGGCGATCAGCCGCACGACCTCGACGTCGATGCCCGTCTCTTCGCGCACCTCCTTCACGACGATCTCCGCGGCCGAGTAGCCCACGTCGGCCCAGCCGGTCGGGAACAGCCAGAAGCCCGAATCGGGACGCTTGATCAGCAACAGTTCACCGTCGTCGTTGCCGACCGCCGCGCCGACCGCGATCTTCGGCGTGACGTACCCCGCGACCCCCTCACCGACGTTGCGCATCCACTCGGCGACCTTCTCGAGCGGATCGGGACGGTCGTCCGCGTGGGCCCGGATGTCGGCCGCCACCGCCAGGATCTCTTCGTAGCGTTCCCGTTCGTACAGGCTCTCGGTGAACGCGAGGCCGGTCCGCGCGATCCCCGCCAGCGACTCGGCCCACCGGAGAAGATCGGCTTCCGAGAGCGGCGGACGGTCCATCGGTTGCAGGTTAGGTGAAGCGCCGGGGCGTCGGGTCGAACGGGGGTTGATCGGCGGGGTCCGCGTCCGCCCGGGTGGTCTGGCACACTTGGAACGTGGCCGTACGGACCGACTGCCGTCACTATTCGACCCGAACGACGACCTCCGGCGAGGTCGTGCAGCGGTGTCGGGTGGGCGCGAACGAGACCGCACCGTTCGCCTGCCCCGAGGGTTGCCTGTTCTTCGAGCCCCGCTCGATCACCGACGCGGGCTGGCACCGCTTCGGCGAACCCTGACGGCGGAGGCGCCGGCCGGGCACCCCGGACCGGTCGTGGCATCGGCAGCGCCACTCGTGCGCCGGCGTCACTGTCAACGGCGGTGCCTGGTCAGCACGACGTGCGCCTTCGCCGCGCCCCACACCAGACCGATGTCGTGCAGGCTCGGGTCGATGTCGTCGAAGTTGGCCGGCCCGAGGTCGTGCGGATCGTCGGGGAACATCGACACGGCCACCGGGTCCCGGTCCGGACGCGTCACGCCGAGCTCGTCGAGCAATGCGTTCGCAGGACCGACGCAGCCACGCAACACGCCGAGCGGGCCGGCGGACTGCCGGGAGACGTCGGTGGCGAGCAGGGCACGCAACCGGGGCACGACCTCGGCGTGGATCTGCTCGGCGACGGCTGCGATGGCGGGCTGCACGCGGTCACGACGCGCCGCCGGCCACTCGGTCGGCAGACGGCCGTTCAGGATCCGAACGATCCAGTCGCGGACCGTGTCGTCGAGCGCGTCGGCGAGGTCGCCCGCGGCCTCCCGATAGACGGCTTCGGCATCGTCGTCGACGGCTCGTGGACGGTCGTCGTCGACGGCTCGTGGACGGTCGTCGTCGTCGCTCACCGGGTGGCCGCACGGGCCACGAACGGCGGCAGGGCGTCGGACTGGCACGACACGGCGATGCCGTTGCCGACGCCCAATGCGTCGGGCGCGCAGGGCAGGTACGCCTTCCCCGGGAGCGGTACCTCGTAGGTGAACCGCTCGTCGGCGATGACGATCGAGCGGCCCTTCAGGCGGGGGACCACGTTCATGTTGTGGCCTTCGATCGTGGCGACGAGATGATTCGTCTGGAACCTGACCGTCGCGTTCAGATAGTCACCGAGGTTCTTCGGCGAGAGGTACACGGTCGTGCGGTAGGGAGCCGAACCGGTCAGATCGGCCTTGCCGGTGAGGAGAGCGGGGCGCGAAAAGCGCAGGTCTTCGGAGGTGACCTGCAGAGAAGCGATGCTCACGGGGGTGGCGACGATGTCGTGCATCGTGACCGATCCGTTCTGCAGACCGCCCAGGATCCAGTAGTGGATCGCTGCGGGTACGTCGCCGGACGCCACGTTCACGTCGCCGACGCCCACCGTCTTGCTGTGGATCGACCGTGAGGTGACCGAGTCGACACAGCCGCGCGTGCCGACCTCGATGAGCACGATCACGGCGAGCACGCCGAACGTCTTGAACAGCAGCGGACGCAGACGCGACGACCTGCGCTTGAGGCGTTTGGTGCGGGAGGGTTGCAGCAGCACGGTGGTGTCCTATCGGACGCTGCGCGGCCGATTCGAGCCGATGCGGCCGCTTCGTGTCGACACGGAGCCACGACGCCGGCTCCCCCGCCCTGCGGCGAGTTCAGTCCGTGGCCGTGCTCCCCGCATCCAGCCGCTCGTTCAGGTTGCCAGATCGGAGTCCTTCCAGGTCGAGGGTCACCCACCGGTAGCCGGCACGATGCACCGCTTCGACGACGGCTTCACGTCGTTCGAGCATCCGGCCCAGATCGGGCAACGGCACCTCGATGCGGGCGACGTCTCCTTCGTGGCGGACCCGCAACTCGTCGAAGCCGAGGCGCCGCAGGGCCGCTTCGGCCCGTTCCACCTCGCTGAGCCGTTCCAGGCTCACCGGCGTGCCGTAGGGCAGTCGTGACGCCAGGCAGGCGGCCGCCGGTTTGTCCCAGGTGCGCAGTGCGAGGTGCCGCGAGAGCTCGCGCACTTCCGCCTTGGTGAGCTCGACCTCGACCATCGGGAACCGAGCGCCACGGGATGCCGCGGCGCGCTGGCCGGGCCGGTGGTCGCCGAGGTCGTCGACGTTCACCCCCAGCACCACGGTCGCCCCCTCGGCGAGGGCGATCGGATCGAGCGCATCCATGAGCGCGTCCTTGCAGTGGTAGCAGCGCAATGCGTCGTTGCGCCGGTAGGCGGCGTTCTCCATCTCGTCGGTGGGCACACCGCGCCAGTTCCATCCCCGCTCGTCGGCCAGTGCCTCGGCGTCGGCGAGTTCGACGGCGGCCAGCGAGGGTGACACCGCGGTGACGATCGCGGCCGCGTCGGGCCCGAGGGTGGCGGTGGCGACTTCCGCGACGAGTGCCGAGTCGGCGCCCCCGCTGAAGGCCACGACGACCCGCCCCATCGAGCGGAAGAGCTCACCGAGCGCCTCGAGTTTGGCTTCGACGACCGCGGGCAGGTCGGCCCCGGCAGCGGCGGGTGCCGCGGGAGCACTCACGTGAGACCAACGGCGTCGAGCACCTCGTCGAGGGTGCCGATCGTGCCGGCGAAGAACGGCCCGAAGATGCCGTAGACCGACGAGGCGCGGTCATAGCGCATCTCGTAGACGATCTCCTTGAGGTCGTCGGGGTGCCTGGCGAACAGGGTGACCCCCCACTCGTAGTCGTCGATGCCCGATGAGCCGGTGATCAACTGCACCACCCGACCGCGGTAGGCGCGCCCGGTTCCACCGTGTTCCCCCATGAGTCTGCGCCGCTCGTCGAAGTCGAGCGTGTACCAGTTGGCGCCGACGTCCCGGGTGCGGGACATGCCGTAGAAGCACCAGTTCACGAGGCCCTCGGGAGGCAGTTCCGGGTACAGCTTGGCCTGCTTGTAGTCGTCGGGACGGGACTGGGCGTACTCGGAGATCTCGGTCAGTGACACGTACGAATCGGCGATCTCGAGCCCCGCGAGGCGCAGGTCGGTCTGCAGCCGCCGGATCCGCCACCAGTCCGGGCCGATGATCATGAAGGCGACGTCGGCCTTGTGACCCTGCACCGCGACGGGGATCACCTGGTTGCCGTCCGCCGTCGCGGTCTCGACCGCCGTCTGCACCGCGGCACGGTCGGCTTCACGACGCACGTGACAGAACAGATGGAGGACGGCTCGGCCTTCGGTGGGGACTGCGGGTTCGGGCATACCGCCGAGGGTACCGGGGACCGACGTGGCGGCGCCCATCGCCGTGGCGTCATCGACGGACGGCGCCCGACCCCCGCGCCCCTGGCGGCATGGGTCGCACGGCTCAAACGCCGCGAGGAGCGGGTATTTCAGCCTAGGCCGTGCGGTTCATTTCGCTTTCCGGCGCTCAAGACGACGTGATTTCCCGACGATTCATCACCATGCCGAGGGTCAGTGGGTCACCGCAGACGATCCGGCACAGGTGAGGGAGGGCGGTCACCCCGGGGAGTGACCGCACGAGCGTCGTACCCCGGCGGACCGGAGGGGGTCGCCGGGGTCCGCTCGTTTTTCACCCCGACGCGCGGCTCGCCCGTCGGGTGGGCCGGCCGACCCTGCGGTCTGCTCAGGCGGAGCCGCCCGCGACCGCGGGAATGATCGAGACGGTCGAGCCGTCCTGCACGGGGGTGTCGAGTCCCTCGAGGAAACGGATGTCGTCGTCGGCGACGAACACGTTGACGAACCGCCGCAACGCACCCTCGTCGTCGAGGATGCGACTCGAGAACCCCGGATGCGCGGCTTCCAGGTTGGCCAGCACCTCGGAGACCTTCGCGCCTTCGATGTCCACCTCGGAGGCCCCACCGGTGAGGGTGCGCAGGGTCGTGGGAATTCGGACGGTGACGGTCATCGGTATCGCCTCGGGTCGTTCGACGGAAAGATGGCACGCAGCGGTGCTCGCTGCAAAGGCTATCGGGAGCGACCCGGCCGTCACATTGCCAGAGCCGGGTCGCTCCGACGTCGGCGCCGTCGTCAGGCCGGGCGCAACCGGGCCGCGACGACCTCGCGCACGCACGCCAACGTGTCGGTGAAGGAGCGTTCCTCGCCGAAGCGTTCGGTCAACGACACCGTCTCGGCCCGTGTGGCCACGCCGTCGTAGACCGCACCGGCGACCACGAGGACCGGCACGCCGGCCGACTCGGCCGCGTCCACGATGCCACCGACGACCTTGCCTTCGTAGGATGCCGCGTCGACGAAACCTTCGCCGGTGATCACGAGGTCCACGTCCGCCAGCCGCGCGTCGAGATCGACCTCGTCGGCGACGACGTCGAAGCCCGACAGCAGCTCGCCGCCCAGGGCCGCGATCCCCCCGGCCAGGCCTCCCGCCGCGCCGGCGTACTCGAGCTCGTCGACGTCCACGCCGAAGCGGTCGCGGTAGTGACCGGCGGTCGCCTCCAGTCGACGTTCGAGCAGCCGCACCTGCAATGGGGTCGCGCCCTTCTGCGGTGCGAAACGGGCGGGCGCCTCGTGGAACCCGATCACCACGTCACAGGCGGCAACGAGCTCCGCGCTCGCCAGGCGGGCCGGGTCGCCCACGGTCTGCACGGCGCCGAGCCCGCCGTCGGTGCTCGCGGAGCCGCCCAGGCCCACGATGATCCGCCGGGCACCGGCACCGGCCGCGGCGAGGAGCAGCTCGCCCGTGCCGGTGGTG
This sequence comes from Actinomycetota bacterium, assembly GCA_040255725.1. GTDB lineage: Bacteria > Actinomycetota > Acidimicrobiia > Acidimicrobiales > Iamiaceae > JAFDWI01. The sequence continues at coordinate 3,801 of JBDZVK010000092.1, read as the reverse complement.
TCCGCGGCGAGCGGGTCATTGCCCGCCGCGCCTCCGACGCGGTCGAGGCCCGACGCCGCGGCCATCTCGATCACGGCCACGCCACGGGCGAGGCGCCACGCTGCCTGCACGGGGTGGCCGAGCGGACCGCGCACCTCGGTGGTCCGGTTCGGACCGCCGAACACCTCGAGCAGGCCCTCACCACCGTCGGAGAACGGCAACTCGATGCACTCCCAGCCGGCCTCCCACGCGGCTTCCCCGATCGCCGCGACGACCGCGGGGGCGGTGGCCGTGCCGCGGAACTTGTCGGATGCAGCGAGAACTCGCACACGCGCCAGTCTGCCCGCTCGGCCGACGGATCTAGTCTCGAAGGGTATGGCTGACCGACCGATCGTGGTGGTGTCGAACCGCGGGCCGGTGTCGTTTCGCCGTGACGACTCCGGTGCGTTGTCCGCGCACCGCGGTGCGGGCGGACTCGTGTCGGGACTCTCGCCGCTCATGGCCCACCCCGAACGCACCTGGATCGCCGCGGCGCTGTCGGGCGACGACCGCGCCGCGGTCGCCGCCGACCCGGCGTCGCAGGCCGGATCGAGCGTGCCGTACCGGCGGGTGGAGGTCGACGGGATCCACGCGGTGCTCGCCGGCATCGACGCAGACGACCTCGCGGCGAGCTACGAGACCGTGTGCAACATGACGCTCTGGTACGTCCACCACCATCTCTTCGCCCTGGCCGACCGGCCGGTGTTCGACGGCGACTGGTTCGCTGCCTGGGACGGCTACGAACGGGTCAATGCCGCGTTCGCCGATCTGGTCGCCGAGGTCGCGCCGCCCGACGCGGCGGTGCTGATCCAGGACTACCACCTGTATCTGGTGGGCCGGCGGCTCGCCGAGACGCGCCCCGACCTGGCGACCGTGCACTTCGCCCACACCCCGTTCGCCGAGCCACACCAGTTCGCGGTGCTGCCCGAACGGGTCCGCCGACGGATCCTCACCGGTCTCGCTGCCCATCGCGCGTGCGGCTTCCACACCGCCGACTGGCAGCAGACCTTCGAGGCCTGCTGCGCGGCGGACGGCGTGACGCCACCCCGGACGTTCGTCGGGCCGCTCGGCCCCGACGCCGCCGATCTCGCCGCCACGGTCGCCTCGGAACCGTTCGCCGCCGCCGCCGCCGAGCTCGCCGGCGTCGTGGGCGATCGGCGCTGCATCGCACGCTCGGAGCGGATCGAGTTGTCGAAGAACCTGATCCGCGGGTTCAGAGCGTACGACGTGCTGCTCGAGATGCGGCCCGAATGGCGGGGCGAGGTCGTGTTCGCGGCATCGGTGTACCCGTCGCGCGAGGCGAATCCCGACTACGTCGCCTACCGGGAGCGCACCGAGACGTGCGTGGCGCGGATAAACGATCGCTGGGGTGACCACGACTGGACACCGATCGTGCTCGACACGTCCGACCACTTTCCGACATCGGTCGCCGCGTTGGCCCGCGCCGACGTGGTGCTGGTCAACCCGATCCGTGACGGGCTGAACCTGGTGGCCTCCGAGGCGATGCTGGTCAACGAGCGCGACGCGCTGTTGGCACTGAGTGCCGAAGCGGGGGTCTGGTCGCTGCTCGGCGACGCGGCGGCGCAGGTCGACCCCTACGACGTCTCCCAGACCGCCGACGTGCTGCACGAGTTGCTGTCGATGCCGGCTGGGCGGCGCGCCGCCACCGCGGATCGACTGCGGACCCTGGCGGCGGCCCGGACGCCGGCGGACTGGCTGGCCGACCAGCTCGCCGCCCTGACCTGACCCCCGCGATTGCCGGC
>JBDZVK010000092.1:0-1920 GCA_040255725.1 Actinomycetota bacterium | reverse complement strand
GTTCAGCCGGCTGGTCCGGGCGGGTGTCAGTCGGAAGGCAGCAGGCCCGCCAGGAGGGCGACGGCCTCCTGTGGGCCCTCCACGACGCGGTCGGCGGCGGCCACCACCTCGTCGGGGGTTTCCGCGCCGCGGACCGCGACGGTGTGGACGGCGATGCCGTCGCGGGCGAGCCGGTCGAGCGCTTCGAATGCCGCCACATCGGCGCGATCATCGCCCATGTAGAACGCACGCCGCACCCCGGGAGCCGACGCGAACCCGGCGACGACCGTGCCCTTGTCGACGTCGAGGGGCGGGTTCAGCTCGACCGAGCAGCGCGCCTCGGCGCGTTCCAGACCGGTGTGGCGCGCCCAGTCCCTCGCCCAGGTCTCGATCGTCGCACGGCGCTCGGGCACCTGTCGGTAGTGCAGGGTCACCGCGAGCCCCTTCGCCTCGACGAGCACGTCGTCGGGGAGGTCGGCGCGGGCCTGTGCCACGGTGTCGGTGATCACCGATCGCCAGCGTTCGGCCTCGGGTGGCCGGACGGTCGTACCGTCGCGACGGCTCTCGAGGCCGTACAGCCCCGAGAGCGTCACGTCGTCACCGAAGTGGGCCGTGAGAAACGCCAACGGACGCCCGGACACCACGGCGACGGTGTGGGCCCGGTGGGTCAGCGCCTCGAGCGTCTCGACGACGCCGGGCAGCGGGGCGGCGTCGTCGGGATCGACAACGATCTCGGCCAGGGTGCCGTCGAAGTCGGTCAGGATCGCGCTACCGGCGAGATCGGCCCGGAATGCGTCCAGCACGCTGCGCGGACGGGTCATGTCGCGCCGGGCTTCGGTCGTGCTTCTCCGGGCGCCGCTCTGAGTCGATGCCGCGGTGTTTCCGGGTCGTCGCCGGTCGCGAGGCTCACCCGTTCGCGGCGTCGGTGCCGATCACGACCACGACCGAAGCACCGCTGCCCTCACCGGGGTTGTTCTGGGCACCGTCGGCCGGGGCCACGACCTTCGGGTCGTACCCCAACGCCTGGGCGATGGCGGTCGCGTTCGACTCGAATCCGGCCGCGTAGTAGACCGCGGTGGCCTCGATCGCCTGGGGGGTGTCGGCGAGGTTCACGTTCTCGTAGCCGAGCGGCACGAGTTTGGCCTTGGCGTCGCCGGCGGCCCCGGTGACCGCTCCGGCGGTGGCGTTGAACACGGCGACGCTCACGTCCGCGGGCGCCTTGGTGTCGGCGGGCGGCGCGGCGGTCGTGGGAGCCGGAGCGATCGTGGGGACATTTGCGATGGTCGAGGTCACGTGCGTCTGCTGGGCGACCGGCTCGTCGTTGTCGAGGAGGCTGTTGGTGCCCCCGCGAGCCAGCAGGAACAACCCGAGTACGCCGGCGACGACCACGATCACGACGCCGCGCGCCGCATTGGGCGCTCCCGGCGAGGAGCTGGTCGGACTCACGGTCGGCTCACGGTCGGCTCAAGGTGACGCACTCCATCGATAGTAACCCCTACCCGCTCAGGGAGCGACGGACGTCGGTGCGACCGTTTCGTCGGGCGCGCCCGCGAACCGGCGCGCCCGGCGTCGAGACCGGACCTTGAGTGCCTGGCGGACGACGAGCAGGGTCACGTAGGTGAGCGGGTTCGTGGCGACCCTGATGAGCGCGTCGGCGAGCACCGGCCAACCCAGCATCCGGCCGAGTTCCGCCGCGCCCGACACCGCGGCCCCGAGGCAGAAGTTGAACACGCCGAGGACGAGCGCGAATCGTCGACCGGTCTTCAGGTCTTCGGCGAGGCTCGGGGACTCGGCGTGCCCGTGCACCTTCAACACGACGGCCGACGAGCCGAGACCGAGCGCGAGAACCGACGAGTCGATCGTGTCCGCGAATCGACCCGGGGCCGTGGTCGCCTCAGGCGTTCGGGCGAGCACGTCCTCGTCGAAGAACCGCTTCTGCCA
>JBDZVK010000450.1:0-1786 GCA_040255725.1 Actinomycetota bacterium | reverse complement strand
ACTCGGCGGACTCGATCGACGGCAGCGTGCCTCGGATCGCCTCGACCGCGACCGCCGCATCGTCGGCCTCGGCGAACCGCAGCAGCGCCACGGTGCGGAAACCCAGGTCGGGGACGAGTCGGACCCGCACGTCGGTCACGATCCCGAGGGTCCCCTCGCTGCCGCAGAGCAGACCGGGCAGGTCGTAGCCGGTGTTGTCGCGGAGGTTCGCGCCGCCCAGATCGTGGTGTGCCCCGGTGCCGTCGACGAACGCGACGCCGGTGACCTGGGCCCGGGTGGCTCCGTAGCGGAGCACGTGCAGGCCGCCGGCGTTGGTGGCGACCGTGCCCCCGATCGTGGCCGAATCGCGGCTGGCGATGTCGACGCCGTACCGCCACCCGTGGTCGGCTGCGGCCCGTTGCACGGTGGTGAGCGGGGTCCCGGCCCGGGCCGTCAACAGGCCGGTCGTCGCGTCGACCGTTCCGATTCCGAGGAGCCGTTCGGTCGACACCACGAGCTCGCCCGTCAGCGGCACCGACCCGCCGACCAGACCGGTGTTGCCCCCCTGCGGGACGACCGCGACCTCGCGGTCGACGCAGAGCCCGATGATCGCGGCGATCTCGTCGGGGGTGCGGGGTCGCACGACGGTGACGGGATCGTCGGTGCCGAAGCGCCCGGTCCAGTCCCAGCGGTACCGGGTCGTGAGGTCCGGATCGTCGACGACGCCGGCCGGGCCCGTGATGGTTCGCAGTGCGTCGACGAACCGGCCGTCGCGGACCGTCATCGAGCCGTCACCGACGACTCCGTCAGGGTCGGCGACCGCCGAAGCGCAGCAGCCTCGTCTGGATCGTCGCGTCGTCGGGAGCGTCGAGCTTGGGGCCGAAGAAGCCGGGCGTGCGGATCAGGTCGTCGAGCGGCAGCATCATCTCGAGCTGGGTCGCGCACAACTCGGCGTCGAGGGTCTCGTCCTGGCCGGTGGCACGGGCGAGGTCCCAGGTGTGGAACAACGTGTCGCCGACCAGCAGTCCACCGGCGAGATCGGCGAAGGGCATCTCGCCGAAGGGGCTCGCCACGGTCTTCGAGGCGGTTCCTTCGTCGCCGAGCGCGTCGAGCACCGCGGTTCTGGTCGCCGACCAGACCGGTAACAGGTCGTCATCGTCTCCCGGCGTGTCGTGGGACTGCCCGAGCGTCGACAGCATCAGGTGGTGGCTGCCGATCAGGTGGGTGACCAGGGCCCGAACGTCCCACTCCTCGCAGGGGGTCGAAGCGGTCCACTGGTCGGGCTGCACACCTCGCAATCGGCTCTCGAAACCTTCCGAAGCGCGCGTGTACCGGTCGAGTGCGTCGGTCATGGGAGCGACCCTACCGCCGGCTGAGCCGCTCCACCGGCCGGCGGCGCCGGCCGCCGTTCGACGCGGTGGTCACGCTGCTCGCCGCAACGTCCGCTGACGTCGGCGGTCACCGAGCCCTGGAGAACTGGCCGACCCATTTGCCCGCCCTCTAACCTCACGGGTCGTGACCGCAGACCGACTGGGGTTGCTGACCGACGTGGCGGGCGTGGCGGTCGGCCATTGGACCGACCCGGTGGCCCGGACCGGCTGCACCGTGGTGATCGTGCCCGAGGGCACGGTCGCCTCGGGCGAGATCCGCGGCGGCGGGCCGGCGAGTCGTGAACTCGCCCTCTTGGAGCCCAATCGAAATGTCGCGTCGATCGACGCCGTCGTGCTCACGGGCGGCTCCGCGTTCGGACTCGCCGCCGCCGACGGCGTGATGCGGTTCCTCGAGGAGACCGGTCGCGGGTACGTCA
>JBDZVK010000091.1:7212-9153 GCA_040255725.1 Actinomycetota bacterium | reverse complement strand
CTGAACCCGTCGATCGCGGAACCGTCGAATCCCATGCCGTCGGCGAAGGCGTTCTCGAGTTCGGCGGGCGTGATCGCGAACGACTTGAGCTGCCCGACCACGTCGGTGAACCACAGACGGATCAACCCGACGTCGCGTTCGGAGACGGTCTGGAGCACGTAATCGACATGAGGTTCCACGTGTGCCATTGTGCGCGAAGCGGTTCCGGCGTGAAAGATGGCGGGCACCGAGTTCACACGCTGTTCACACAGCGGTCACCGTCGAGAAACAACGTCGACCGATCATCGTGTGCACCCACACGTCCATCGTCCTTCCCGTCGATGCGGGCCGGACCGATCTCGAGGAGTCCCCAGTGCCCTTCATGGCCGAATACATCTGGATCGACGGCACCAAGCCGACCGCCCGTCTGCGCTCGAAGACCAAGGTCTGCGCGGATGGCGACGAACTCGGCCTGTGGGGCTTCGACGGATCCAGCACCTCCCAGGCGCCGGGCGAGGCATCGGACTGCGTGCTGCGTCCGGTGTTCGACGTGCCCGATCCGATCCGTGGCGGCAGCAACCGTCTGGTGCTCTGCGAGGTCCTCGACGTCGACCTGACGCCGCACCCCTCCAACACCCGAGCCGCGCTGGTCGCCACCGCCGAGCAGTACGCCTCGTTCGAGCCGCTGTTCGGCATCGAGCAGGAGTACACCTTCTTCAAGGACGGCCGACCCTACGGTTTCCCCCAGGGTGGCTTCCCCGCGCCGCAGGGCTTCTACTACTGCGGCGTCGGCTCTGACGAGGTGTGGGGACGCGACATCGTCGAGGAGCACCTCGCCGCGTGCCTCGAGGCCGGCCTGGGCATCTCGGGCATCAACGCCGAGGTCATGCCCGGCCAGTGGGAGTTCCAGGTGGGCCCGCTCGGGCCACTGGAGGTCTCCGACCAACTCTGGCTCGCCCGCTGGCTGTTGTACCGGATCGCCGAGGACTACGACATCTCCGCCACCCTCGACCCCAAGCCGGTGAAGGGCGAGTGGAACGGCGCCGGCGCCCACACCAACTTCTCGACGAAGCAGATGCGCGAGGGTTTCGACGCGATCATCGCGGCCTGCGAGGCCCTGGGCAAGGACCCCCGCCGCCACATCGACAACTACGGTGCGGGCATCGAGAACCGCCTCACCGGGATGTACGAGACCGCTCCGTGGAACGAATACAGCTACGGGGTCGCCGACCGGGCCGCGTCGGTGCGGATCCCCTGGCAGGTCAACCGCGACCAGAAGGGCTACATCGAGGACCGTCGCCCCAACGCCAACATGGACCCCTACGTGGTGACGCAGCTCATCGTGGAGACCATCTGCTCCAACGCCTGACCGGTGCCGTGACACCGGCCGTCGACCTCGCGAGCGGGCGTTCCGACCGGCGCGGCGGACCCCGACGTTGCGCGACGCGGCACTAGGATCGTTCTGCGCCATTGGGGTCGCACGCGAGGACGCGACGACAGAGAGGTCAACCGGGCGATGATGCGCAGAGGGCCGCTGGCCGACAATCCCATCGAGACGTTGCTCGACGCCGCAGCCCGCGAGCGGATCGGCGGCGTCATCGAACTCCACGGCCCCGTCGAGGGTCAGGTGTACCTGGTCGAAGGAGACGTCTACCTGGCCGATCTGGTCGAGCGTCCGCCCCTGGAACGGCGCCTGCTCGAAGCGGGGTTGCTCACCGAGGAACAGATCGCCCGCCACACCGAACCGGGTGACGAGAGCCCGTACCTGGCCTTGGCGCTCGACACCGACGCGACGATCGACGAGCACGCGATCAGCGATTGGCTCTTCGATCTCAGTGCGGCCACGCTCGCGCAGTTCATCGGCGTCGGTGACGGCGAGTACGAACTCGACCCGTACGGATCGCATCCGGCGGGCATCCTCGCATCGTGGACCGCCGCCGAGGTCTTCGAGCGGGCACGGGT
>JBDZVK010000091.1:1811-7112 GCA_040255725.1 Actinomycetota bacterium | reverse complement strand
CGAGCTCACGCCGATCGAATGGCGGGTGGTGGTGCTCGCCGCACGTGGGATGTCGTTGGGCGACCTGGCGCGGCGGTTGGACGTCGACCGCGACGAGGTGGGCGCCGTCGTCGCGTCGCTGAGTGGCCGGGGACTGCTCGCCACCGTCGGCTGACGGCTGTTCGGTCCACATCAGGTCTCGCGTGCGGCTGCCGTACGCTGGTGACGTGTCGAATCTTCGTGTGGCGCTCTGTCAGCTCGATCTCGTGGTCGGTGATCTCGACACCAACGGCGACGCGATCATCGCCGCCTTCGAGGAGGCCGCCGCGGCAGGATGCGACCTCGCCGTGTTTCCCGAGTTGGCCGTGTCGGGTTACCCGCCCGAGGACCTGCTGCTCAGTCCCCGTTTCGTCGCCGCCAACCGACGCGTGGTCGATCGGATCGCCGCGGCCACCGGACGGGGGCCGGACACCGATCCGACGGACCCGTCGGGCTGCGTCGCGGTGGTCGGGTTCGTCGATGCCGACCACGACCTGTTCAACGCGGCTGCGGTGTGCTTCGACGGCGAGGTGCGGGGCGTCTACCGCAAGCGGGAACTGCCCAACTACGCGGTGTTCGACGAGATGCGGTACTTCCGGCGCGGACACGGCGCGGACGCGCTGTACCGGATCGGTGGGGTCCGGGTCGGCGTGTCGATCTGCGAGGACCTGTGGAACCCCGACGGCCCGGTGGCACGCCAGGCGGCCGCGGGCGCCGATGTCGTCGTCAACCTGAGCGCATCGCCCTTCACGGGCGGGCGCCAGCGCGAGCGCGAACACATGATGCGCACCCGCGCGTCCGACGCGCACTGCGGCATCGTCTACGTGAACCGGGTGGGGGCGCAGGACGAGTTGGTGTTCGACGGCGGGTCGATGATCCTCGACGCCGACGGTTCGGTCGTGGTCCGCGCCGAGCCGTTCTACGCCCAGGTGCTGATCGCCGATCTCGAGGTCACCCCCGCGTACCGTGGTCGGCTGCTCGATCCCCGGGGCGCCCGACGGGCCAGACCGTTGCCGGTCGTGGAGTGTTCGGGCGAGTCGACCGTGCGGTCCCCGGCGGTCACCGCGGCCGGTCTGCACGAGGAGCTGCCCCGGGAGGCGGAGATCTGGGAGGCGTTGGTCGTGGGCACCCGGGCCTACGTGAACCGCAACGGGTTCAGCGACGTGGTGCTCGGGCTCTCGGGTGGTCTCGACTCGTCTGCCGTCGCCACCATCGCGGTCGATGCCCTGGGCGCCGAACACGTCCACGGTGTGTCGATGCCGAGCCGGTACTCGTCGGATCATTCGATGACCGACGCCGAAGCCCTCGCCGACAACCTCGGCATCGAGCTCCGCACGATCCCGATCGAGCCGGCCCACCGGGCGTTCTCCGAGATGCTCAGCGCATCGTTCGCCGGCCTGGAAGAGGACCTCACCGAGGAGAACCTGCAGGCCCGGGCGCGGGGAGTCACCCTGATGGCGCTGTCGAACAAGTTCGGCTGGATGGTGCTGACCACCGGCAACAAGTCCGAATCGGCCGTGGGCTACTCGACGCTGTACGGCGACTCCGCCGGCGGGTTGGCGGTCATCGGTGACGTGTTCAAGACTGATGTGTACGCGCTGTGTCGCTGGCGCAACCGGCGGGACGACGCCGTGGTCATCCCCGAGTCGGTCCTGACCAAGCCGCCATCGGCGGAGCTGCGGCCCGGTCAACGCGACGATCAGTCGCTGCCCGCCTACGAGATCCTCGATGCGATATTGCGGGCGTATGTCGAACAGGACCGGGGCATCGACGAGTTGATCGCCGCCGGCCACCCGTCGGAGTTGGTCTCCAAGGTGGTGCGCCTGGTGGATCGTGCCGAGTACAAGCGGCGGCAGTCGCCGCCCGCTCTGCGGGTCACCCGCCGCGCGTTCGGCAAGGATTGGCGCCGGCCGCTGACCAACGCGTTCACCGGCTGACCGGCGTTCGGCGTGGGCCGCCGGGTGGCGACCGCCCGTGCGATGGTGAACGGCCCCGTTTTCGATTTGGCCGAAATTCCAGACGTGTAGTATTGCGATCATGTGACGGTCAAGCGTCACACTGGGTCGACTTTCGTAATGTGACTCGTTAGCGTGCCCCCGGCCGCAGGACCACCCGGTGACGCATTGCGTGCGACAAGTCGTCGCCACCGACCGAGTTCCGGCCACCACACACCCCCCAAAGCCGACCTGCAGAACCCGAGCACCTGACCTGAGCGTGCCGGCCACCTGAGCAGCATCCGCCCACCCCGACCGCGGTTCGTGGGCCTGGTCGGCAGAAAGGAGTTCGGCACATGCGCCGCTTCAAGTCCCTGCTTTCCCCTGTCATCTCAGCAAGCATCGCCTTCACGACCCTGGCGGTGGCCGCGCTGTTCGCCTCCCGTGGCGCCGAAGGCGGCGACCCACGGGCCGAGAGCGGTGTGGAGGGCACCGCCCGCCGCTCCGGGCAGGACCGGCGGTTCCGTCGCCTGCACGCCGTCCCGCTCGTCGCCGTCCTGGCCGTCGGTGCGACCGCGTTCGCCGCCGGCGCCGGCACGCCGTCGAGCGGCTCGCCGATCGCCGTCGGCGACCAGATCCCCCACTCGACGCCGACGACGGCCGGGCCGTCGACCCTGCCGGCCACGGCGGAAGCGGCCGCCGCAGCCGTCGACGCCCAGAAGGACGCCAACGTCCGTGTCATGAAGGCGATCGCCAAGGCGAAGGCCGACGCCGCCGCGAAGGCCAAGGCCAAGGCCGAAGCCGAGGCCAAGGCCGCAGCGAAGGCGGCAGCCGAGGCCAAGGCCCGCGCCGAGGCGAAAGCTGCTGCTGCAGCAGCAGCGGCCGCTCATCCGGCGCCCGCACCCGTGCAGGTGAGCGGTGCCTGTGGCGGGAACCTCCCGCCGTGCTGCGTGATGATGCGTGAATCGGGCGGGAACCCGACCGCGGTCAACCCTTCGTCGGGGGCATCGGGCAAGTGGCAGTTCATGCCCAGCACCTGGGCGAACTACGGCGGCTACCCGACGGCCGCATCGGCTCCTGAATCGGTGCAGGACCAGCGGGCCGCCCAGATCTGGGCAGGTGGCGCCGGGGCCGGGCACTGGGGCGGCGGCTGCTGAGGCGGGGAGTACGCTGCGACCGGGACCGTCATGACCGCTGATCTCGACCACTCGCATTCCCCGGAGCTGTGGGACGACGTCGTGGTGCTCCCGGTCGCCGGCGCCGACATCGCGAGTGCCGCGGCGCGCGTGGGCCACCAGGTGTGGCTGTCGTCCCGTCTGTTCGAGATCACGGGGCGCTGGTCGAGGCAGGCACGCGAGCCGTCACTCGTCATCGGATTCGCGTCGGTCTCGACCAGATTCGCGTGGCAGGCGGCCGAATGGCGTCGGCGCCTGCCTCGATTGCGTGAGGTCGACGAGGCGTCGCTGATCCGCCCGCCCGCGGCCCGGACGGCGACCGCTCTCGACGAGTTGGCCGCGACGGTGACCGACGAGCGACCGGCGATCCTGGCGGACCTGGTGGCTCGGCTGCGTGGGTATTACGACTCGATTGCCGCGGACTCGTCGCCCCTGCGGGACGGACCCGTACTGCGCACATTGGCACGGATCCAGGCCGATCTGCAGGCGATGGACGCCGAGATCAGTGACATCCGACACACCGTGGGCCGAACGGACGTGACTACCCTTGAGGGTGGAGGGTATTGACCCGACCGTTATCGTACACAAACAACCCCTCGGTCGCCTGAGCCTGTTACCGGGAGGCGCCATCTGCGCTTGCGGGTGGTGATCCAGCGACAGATCCCGTCGGATCCACCCCCTGGTGGCCCCGACCTACACACAGAGGCAGTGCATTGGCAAAGGAGCGAGTAGAGCGCGACGAGGAGGACCTCGTTCGTCTCTATCTGACCGACATCGGGCAGTATCCGCTGCTCACCAAGGACGACGAGGTCCGTCTCGCTCAGGCCATCGAGGCCGGCAACGAGGCGAGGCTCGAACTCGAGTCCGAAGCCAAGGTCACCCCGGCCCGCAAGCGCGAGTTGCGGCGCACGTCACGCCAGGGCGACCGCGCCGAGCGGACCTTCGTGCAGTCGAACCTCCGACTGGTCGTCTCGATCGCCAAGAAGTACCAGGCGTCGGGCCTTCCGCTCCTGGATCTCATCCAGGAGGGCAACCTCGGCCTGATGCACGCGGTCGAGAAGTTCGACTGGCGCAAGGGATTCAAGTTCTCGACGTATGCGACCTGGTGGATCCGCCAGGCCATCACCCGTGGCATCGCCAACACCGGTCGCACCATCCGCCTGCCGGTGCACGCGGGCGACACCCTCGCCCGGCTGCAGAAGGCGCGGTCGCGTCTGGAACTCAAGCTCGGCCGCCCGGCGACGCTCGCCGAGCTCTCGGCCGAGGTCGAGATGCCCGAGGACAAGGTCACCGAGGCGTTGCGCTTCGCCGCGGAGCCCCTCAGCCTGTCCGAGCCGCTGCGCGAGGACGGCGATGCCGAGCTCGGCGACGTGGTCGAGGACCGTTCCGCCGAGTCCCCCTTCGAGGTGGCGGCCACCGCGCTGTTGCCCGAGGAGATCGCCCGGCTGTTGTCGCCGCTCGACGATCGTGAGCGCGAGATCCTCAAGCTGCGTTTCGGCCTGGATCGGGGCGAGCCCCGCACCCTCGAAGAGGTCGGCGAGCACTTCAACCTGACCCGGGAGCGGATCCGCCAGATCGAGGCCCGGGCGATGTCGAAGCTGCGTCATCCCTCGTCGGACACCGGCGCACGCGACCTGCTCGCGGTCTGAGCCGGTTCGTCCCCGGGGACGTCCCAGGTGCTCCATCCACTCGCCGGATCGTGGTCGATCGATCTGCCCGACGACGGGGTGGGCGAACCCGACGACGAGGGCAATCTCGTGGTCTCGTGTGCCCTCGGCACGGTCGTGGTCGCGGTCTTCGACGCCGACGAGGGATTCGAACCCGAACCCGCACTCACCGAGCTCAAGGCCGCTGACCGACCCGCGCCCCGCGCCGAGTTCGACGAATACGGCCCCGACGGGACCGTGCGATGGGCGTTTCTGGTCGACGCACCCGAAGACGACGACGACGATGACCCGGACCACGCCGCCGGGTTGTACGCCTATGTGATCGGCGACGCGGGGTGGGTGCAGGTCGCGGTGTTGTACGCGGACCCGCACGACCACGACCAAGCGCTCGCGATCTGGCGGTCGGTCCGCCACGCCGAAGCCGCCTGACCGCCCACCCGCCTGCCCTCATCCGGAACTTGTCGTAGTTGTGGCCGGTATGCGGGAGCAACTGCGACAAGTTCCCGG
>JBDZVK010000091.1:0-1711 GCA_040255725.1 Actinomycetota bacterium | reverse complement strand
CGGAACTTGTCGTAGTTGTGGCCGGTATGCGGGAGCAACTGCGACAAGTTCCCGGGGGCTTCCCGACCCTCATCCGGAACTTGTCGTAGTTGTGGCCGGTATGCGGGAGCAACTGCGACAAGTTCCCGGAGTGGCGATGAGATCGGGGGTCGGGACCGTCCCTAGTGTCGGCCGATGTGCTGACCGCCACGTTGCTCGCCCTGGGCTCGGCCCTCGGGCACGCGATCTGGAATCTGATCATCAAGGTGTGCGACGACCGCGACGCGGCCGCGCTGGCAGGCAACCTGATCGGCGGCCTGATCTCGATCCCGATCCTGATCGTGGTGGGCCCTCCCGAGCTCGGCGTGTGGAAGTTCATCGTCGGCGGCGCGTTGATCCAGATCTTCTACGTGTACGGACTCGCGGCGGCCTACACCCACGGCGACTTCTCACTCGCCTATCCGGTGGCGCGCGGTACCGGCGCGCTGCTGGTCGCGCTGATCGGCACGGTGGCACTCGGCGACCATCTGGCGCCGATCGCCTGGGCCGGGGTGGCCGTGGTGGCGCTGTCGCTGCTGATGCTCATGGGGCGCGGGACGACCTTCACGTCGATCCGGTGGGCCCTGTTCACCGGTCTGATGATCAGCGGCTATCAGGCGGTCGACGCGATGGGGACCCGGCGGGCGACGTCGGGGCTGGCCTACGGGTACGCGGTGGCCGTCGCGGTCTCGGTGACGGTCAACGTCGCCGGCCTCGCCCGGGGCAAGGCGCCCGCGGTGGTGCGCGAGCTGCGCCGCTACCCCGTACGGCTGCTGGCCGCCGGCATCCTCATGCCGACCGCCTACACGATGGTGCTCGTCGCGTTCCGTGACGCCCCGATCGGCTACGTGTCGGTGCTGCGGGAGTCGTCGGTGCTCATCGGCGCGGTGCTCGGCTGGCTGTTCCTCCGCGAGGGCCTCGGTCGGTACCGGGTGGCATCGGCGGGGGTGATGATCGCGGGCATGGCGCTGCTGATCAGCGGCGGATGACCCATCGCCGCGTCAGCGGAGTACCGCTAGTCTCGTGCTGTCATGACTGCACAGATCCTGGATGGGAATGCCGCCGCGGCGGCGGTCAAGGCCGAACTGGTCGACCGGATCGCGGCGTTGCGCGAGCGAGGTGTGTCCCCGGGACTCGGCACGCTGCTCGTGGGCGACGACGGGCCGAGCGCCCGCTACGTGGCCATGAAGCACGACGACTGCGAAGAACTCGGGATCTCGTCGTTCGGCGTGAACCTGACGGCGGAGGCGACCCGCGCCGATCTCGACGCGGCGGTCGACGACTTCAACTCCGACGACCGCATCCACGCCTGCCTGTTGCAGTACCCGTTCCCCGACGGCTTGCCCTATGAGCCGGTCGTGCTGCGCCTGCGGCCGGAAAAGGACGCCGACGGTCTGCACCCGGTGAACCTGGGTCGACTGGTCATGGGGGTCGACGCGCCGGTCGCGTGCACGCCGGCGGGGATCATCGAACTGCTGGTGCGCAACGACGTGCCCATCGAAGGCCGCCACGTCGTGATCATCGGCCGGGGGCTCACGATCGGTCGTCCGCTCGCCAATCTGCTGGCGCTCAAGCGCCCCCACGCGAATGCCGCGGTCACCGTGGTCCACACCGGCGTGGCCGACCTCGCCACCTACACCCGCACCGCCGACATCCTCGTCGCCGCGGCCGGGTCGCCCGGTCTGGTCACCGC
>JBDZVK010000090.1:6342-9158 GCA_040255725.1 Actinomycetota bacterium | reverse complement strand
CGGAGGTGGCGGGCCGGTCGGCGGCGAAGGTGCGCTGGTCGCCGACCACGGCGTCGATCTGGCTCATCGCGGAGAGCGTTCCCTGCTCCATGCCCATCTCGAGCAGCTTCTCGTACTCGTCCGCGGTGTTGAAGTGGGTGGTCATGCAGAGCTGTGCGCCCGCATCTGTAGCGGTGAAGTCGAAGACCATGCGCATGGTGGGCTCCTCCAGATTCGGCGTACCGTCGACGGTGGCGAAACCGTCGAGGACCTCGAAGTGGTGGGGCGCGTCCACGGCGAGGAACTCCCAGAACCCGCTGGATGTGTCGCCGTCGGGACCGGTCATCGTGTAGTTCGAGTGGCCACCGACGGCGAAGTCGTGCCGGCGGAACTTGGCCGGATAGGTCGTGGGCCCCCAGAAGCGTTCGAGTTGGCGTGGGTCGGCGTACGCGTCCCACAGGCGCTGCAGCGGGACGGGGAAGTCTGCGACGATCTCCATGGTGAGAGCATCGAGGTCTTTGGTGAGGGAGGTGACGGGCATCGGCTCTTGCCTTTCAGAATGGGGACGTTCGGCGGGCTGACGGATCTCAGAGCCGGAACTGATCGGTCGTCAGGGTCTTCGGCGACAATCACGTCGAGCCGATCAGATCAGATCACGTTGCAACGCTCGACGCGGCGACGCGACCCTGGCCGGCCGCGGATCACGTGACGCGGACGACTCGCACGCGGCGGGCCGATCCCATCTGTGCCCGCGAGCGTTCCATGATTGGTCCAGGCGAGTGTCCGATCCGCCGGGTTCAGTGCTCCACGTACGCAGCGAGGTTCGCAAGCGATGACGCCATGCCGGTTGCGTGGTCTGCTGCGGTGATGCCGTCGGGAACGTCGGTGGCGGTGATCGACACGAGGGTGCCGCGCGGATCGGTCGACACCTCCCAGGTCATCGTCATGGTGCCGACAAAAGCGGGGTCGTCGGAGTGGAAGTCGACGGCCTGGACGACCCGCTCGTCGGGCACGATGTCGATGTAGCGCACGTCCGCGATGTCGGAGGCCGCGCTGGTCTTGCCGGGCGCGCCGGTCGGGTCGTCGTAGGTCAGGACGAGCCGGTGCGACCCGCCCGGACGAGGATCGAAATGGGTGAAGCTCCCGGTCATGCCCGCGGGAGGGAGCCATGCCACGAGCGCGTCCTCGTCGAGCAATGCGGCGAACACGCGGTCGACCGGCGCGTCGATCACCCGCGAGCACCGGTCGGTCCTTGGCATCGCGTCGATGCTACGCCCGTCGAATCCCGCGCCCGATCGATCGTGGTCCCGCCGACACGCGGTACGACCGTCTGCACTAGACCGGAGCGATGACCACCGCCGAACGTGAGCTGACCGAGCCCGTCGACCTTTGTGTGCCCGACGGCAGCGCACTGAACCCGGGCGCGAAGGGTTGGTCGCGCGCGCCGCTGCACCGGGCGAATCTCGATGGCTCGTTCGGACGCAACAAGCGCTGGGACTACTGGGCGATCCTGGCCGGCGACCTGGTGGTGACGTCGGTGTTCACCAACACCGACGAACTCGGTGTCGCGGACGTGTGGTGGCTGGACGTGCCCACGGGCACGACCGGTGGACATCTGGTGGCCGAACCGCCGGGCGACGACTTCGTGCTGCCGGAGCGCCCCGGCACGGCGCCGCTCAGCATCGAGCGTGACGACTTCTCGCTGGCGATCACCGACGACGCCGATGGCACGCACCTGGTCGCGGCATGGGCCGAAGCCGACGGCCGGCCGGGTCGACTGGACGTGACCGTGGCGTTGCCGCCGGGTCACGAGTCGCTCAACGTGGTGATCCCCTGGGACGACACCACGTTCAACTTCACGTCGAAGCACCAGGCCCGTGCCGCGACCGGCGAGTTGGTCGTCGGCGACGAGCGACGGCTGATCGGCGGGCCGGGCGGCAACGATGCGTGGGGCGTGTTGGATGTGGGCCGGGGCCGTTGGCCATCCGAGGTCGACTGGAACTGGGGCGGCGGCGCCGGACGATCGGATGGGCACGTGGTCGGATTGCAGTTCGGCGCGAAGTGGACCGAAGGCTCCGGCTTCACCGAGAACGGCATCATCGTGGACGGTCGCCTGTCGAAGATCGGCCGGGAACTCGAGTGGACGTACGACTGGGACGCGCCGATGCGGCCGTGGCGGGTCGTCGACCCCGAAGGCCAACTCGACGTGACCCTCACGCCGCGGTACGACCGGCACAGTCGCCTCGGGCGACGGCGGATCAGCGAGACCCACCAGGTCTTCGGCACCTGGTCGGGGCGGGTGCGCACCGACGATGGGGTCGAGGTCGCCTTCGATGGGCTGCAGGGCTTCGCCGAGGAGGCCCGCCAACGCTGGTGACGCCGGCGCCACCGACCGACCTCCGGGGCCGATGGGGCCTCTGCATCGCCAAAGAGCGGGCCATCCAGCAAGCGCCCCCGTCGGGTACCGCCCGCGGAACCGACACGGCGGGATCGACAGCCGCGCCGACCCGGTTGGTTCCTCATGGGTCACTCGCGCGTGACCGTGCGCAGACCGTCGGTCGGGGTCCACCACCTGACCATGAGCTCGGTGGCATCGTCGTTCAAGGCGGTGAGCACCACTTCGCTGATGTCGGCGACGAACGCCTCCCCTTCCGGTTGGCCGGCGCCGTCGGACGCGTCGCCGGCCGTCTGGCCGTGTGCATCGCCACCGAGCGTGCCCGCGGGCACGGCCCGGCCGGCGATCTTCGCCTCGCCCGGCCAGGCGGCCTCCTCCCCTTCCACCGGGTGAACGGATGGGCTGTGCAACGCGAACCGCGGGTCCCGCCGCAGGTCGGCGC
>JBDZVK010000090.1:2174-6242 GCA_040255725.1 Actinomycetota bacterium | reverse complement strand
GGGTGAACGGATGGGCTGTGCAACGCGAACCGCGGGTCCCGCCGCAGGTCGGCGCCCTTGCGCGCTCCGAGCATGGACCCGAAGCGCAGGTCGCCGTCGACGAACTCGCACTCGATCCCCGAGATCCGGGGCGCCCCATCGGCCCGCAGCGTGGCGATGGTCTTGTGCCGACCGACCTCGAACCTGGCGCGGACCTGCTCGGCGAAGTCCGGCTCGGCTTCGGCGACGTCGATCCACCTGGTCACGGCCGCGACGGTACCGCGCAAACCGGGCGGTGTGCTGCAATCCCCCGATCCTCGCCCCGCTCGAACGGCCGGGTCCGGGGCTGTGGGGTCGCCCTGGGTCGGAGGGTGGAGCCACCTACGACTGCCGGGTGCCTGCCGGACTCGACGGCAACCTCCATCCCGTCGTGTCGGTTGCGCGCACGCGAGTGCTCGAGGCCGTGGCCGAGCGGGTGTTCACCTGCGGCCGTGACCGGGTGCTCGTCGGGGTCGACGGCCGTTCGGGCGTTGGCAAGTCCACGTTCGCCGACGAACTCGCCGGAGCCATCGAGGCTCAGGGCGTGTCGACGGTCCGCTCGACGACCGACCTGTTCCACCGCCCGCTCGTCGAACGCATGCGGCAGGGGCCGACGTCGCCGAAGGGATACTACGAAGACTCCCACCAGCTCGACGTCATCATCGACGAACTCCTCACACCCTTCTGTGACGGCGCGCGTTCGGTGCTCATCGGCGCCTTCGACGAGCCCTCGGATCGCCCCGACCGTCGCACCGACACGGTGCCCGCGCGTGCCGTGCTCGTCTTCGACGGCCTGTTCCTCCGTCGACCCGAGCTGCACGGCTTCTGGGACCTGTGCGCGCTGCTGGTCGCGGATCGCCGCGGCGATGCCGCGTGGCTCGACTTCCTCGAATCCGACCTGCCGAGCGACCCCTCTGCACGTGCGGCCGAGCTCGATCGACGGCTCGAACGTGCCCGCTGGCCCCGCTACCGCGCCGGCTGGCGCACCTACGTCGAGTCCGTCCAGAACACGCCGGCTGACGTCGTGGTCGACAACGAGGACTTCACCGAACCATCGATCCTGGCGCGTCCCTCGCCGTCGGACTGAGCGTTCGGTGCACCCTCCCGAACCCGGAACGGGACCGATCACCCACAGCGCGACGCGGTAGGTGCCGGCCGGCCCGACGATGCCTCCCCGGTCGATGTGGTCGAGGCGTGGCGTCAGGGTTTGCGGAGCACGGTGACGGCGAATCCGGCGTCGTCGTGCCAGGGGCGCAGATCCCAGGTGGCGAAGCGGTGCTCGAAGGTCAGCCCGGCAGCCGCGCTGTGGGAGTCGAAGTCGTCGAGCGCGTAGCCACGGTCGGTCCCGAACCCGACCACCGCAAAGCCGTCGGACCGCAGGTGGGCGGCGACCCGGGCGAGGACCGCCGCTTCGGTGTCGGGCGCGACGAAGGCCATGACGTTGCCGGCGAGCACAGCGGCGTCGAAGGGTTCGGGTTCGCCCTGGGCGGCCAGGTCGAGTTCGGCCAGGTCGGCCACCAGATACCGGGGTCCGGGGTAGTCGACTTCGGCGGCCGCGATCAACGCCGGGTCCACATCGACGCCGACGACCTCGTGACCACTGGCGGCGAGTGCTCCGGCAACCCGACCCGGGCCACACCCGGCGTCGAGAATGCGCGAGTGCCGGGGCAGCATCGCGTCGACCATTCGGGCTTCGCCGTCGAGGTCGGCGCCTTCGGCGGCCATGTTGCGGTACCGGTCGATGTACCACTGGGAGTGGCCCTCGTCATGATCGGTGAACCAGCGCGGGGTCCTGGCCATGCCCGCAGCGTACCGAGAGTTCCTCGACGGCTTCGACCTCCCGCTCGGCGTCTCGACAGGAGGCGCGCTCAAGATCGGGTGCGGTAGCCCGAGTCGGGTTCCGCCGAAATCTGTCGCAGATTCCCGCTCTCAGCGGCAATGCGCTGCAAATTTCGTCGAGCGTTCACGCTCGACCTCCGCATTCGCCAGTTCCACAAGGCGTGCGGCACGGACTGGGGCCGCGCGGCGAGGAGGTTCTCAGCCGGTGGAGCCGCCGGCGTAGCTGCCGAAGCTCCAGACGTTGCCTTCGGGGTCGCGGATGGCGAAGCCCATGCCACCGGGGTCGTAGTGGGGCTCCTCGGGCGGGCGGAGCACCTCGACCCCGTCGGCCTGTCGGCAGCGTTCCCACACGGCGTGCGGGTCGCGGGTGATCACGTACAACCCGCCCTTCTGACCGGGTTTGGGGGCGAACGGGTTGTCGGGGTCGACGCCGACGACCTGGACGACGCCGCCTTCGGGCCAGCGGTATTCGCTGTGGATGATGCGACCGGTGTCGTCCTGCACGAGGACCTGTTCGGTGAACCCGAGCACGTCGGTGACGAAACGGATGCCGGCGTCGGTGTCGGCGTAGGCGACGACCGACCAGATGCCGTCGACGTAGGGCTGGTCGCCGGTCTGCCCGGCGGCAGGCGCGGAGGTCGAGCTGGATGCGGAGGTCGAGGTCATGGTGGGGGTTCCTCTCAGGTCGATGACGGGGATGTCGGTGGGGATGCTGCGGCGTCGTCCGGCAGCGGTGTCGAGGTCGAGCGCCTCGAGGAGCCGGGTCCGCAGCTCGAGCGCGAACGCGGTGCGCGGGGCACGGGGCTCGATCGGCGCGGCGAGCTGGTCGAAGGGATCGGTCATGGTCGGCTCCCTTCTCCTCGGCGTTCGTAGGTGGCCCGGAACGCGGCTTTCGCCCGCACCAGCAGCACTTCGGTCGCGCCTTCGGTGCGGCCGAGACACGCGGCGACCTCGCGCACGGGCAGGTCGTCGAGGTAGCGCAGGGTCAGCGCGCTGCGGTGGTGGTCGCCGAGTTCGGCGAGGGTGTCGTGAGCGACGAGCTGGTCGAGATGCACGTCCCAGTCGTCGACGGTGTCGTCCACCGGTGGTTCGCTGCGAGTGGCGACGTCGCGTTCCCGACCGGTGCGGCGCCAGTGGTCGACGAGTTTGTGGCGGGCGACGCCGATGAGCCAGGCGACGGTCAATTCGGGAACGGCGCCGCGGCGGACGGCGTCGACCGCAGCCATGAACGTCTCGGAGGTGAGATCCTCGGCGACGCTCACCGAACCGCAGCGAGCCAGCAGGTAGCCGTAGACCTCGGGCAGCGAGGCGTCGTAGAGGTCGATCAGCTCTTGGCGCTGGTCGGGGGATGCGGACGGTCGGCTCACCACTCATCCATCGCTCGGCAACACCGAATTCCTACACCCTGATCTGCAGGTTCGCTTTCGATCGGTTCACGGGGTGGGGACGGTCGAGGAGCCCGGATAGATGCGAGGTGGCTCGCGGACCCGCAGGCGGCCGGTCGGCATGGGGGTGGCCGTGGCGGCGAGACCAACACCGCCCCACAAGCCGTGTTGCTCAGGCGCCGTTGTCGGGGCAGGACTCGTTGGTCTTGACCACGTCGAACGTGACGCCGGTTTCGGGCGTGAACTTGCTTCCGGCGGGTGGGGTCTGGGCGCACACCTGCCAGTGTTGGTGGACGATCTGCCGCCGATCCTTGCCGCTGACATCACGCAAGGTGACCTGCACCGCCGTGCCGTCGGTGAGTGCCTCGATGTCGCGTTTGGCCGAGCGGACATCGTTGCCGACCTCATCGGGCATCGTCCACACCCCGGAGTTCTCGAGTGGTGTGGTGTCCGGGGGCGCAGGTGCGGTGGGCGGCGAGGTCGTCGCCGTCACCGACGAGGGCGGCACCGACGAGGGCGGCACCGTCGCGGTGGCCCGGGGCTGCGTGGTCGAGACGACCGAGGTCGACCCACGGTCACCGGCAGTGGTCGACGTCGGCGTTTCCACCGCGAAGCGCAACGAAAGCGCTGCGATGGCGAACAGCGCCACGACGACCCACGGCCACGGCCCCCCGAAGTAGTCACCGAGGCGGCGTGACCCCGGCTCGGTGGGGCGGCGGTGTTCCGGTGGCACGCATCTCCTCTGATCGCCTGGGCGGTTCCGGGCATCCCATTGTGCCAGCGAGCCCGGCCCTCGCCTTCAGCACACTTTGCCGATCTCGATTGG
>JBDZVK010000090.1:0-2074 GCA_040255725.1 Actinomycetota bacterium | reverse complement strand
CTCAGCCGACCGGCTCAGATGCGGTCGAGCAGGGCTGCTTTGATGGCGGGTCGGGAGCCGAACACCAGCAGGAACATGGCTTCTCGCATGAGGCGTTGGGCGTGCTGGTCGGTATCCAGCGCGCGGCTGCCGGTGGTGACGACGAGTCGGGTCGCGGCCCGGTTGGCGAACAGTGCCGCCGCCGCCCGGGCGTCGGCGATGGTGTCGTCGTCGGCGGCGTCGAGCTGGTCGCGCACCGCGTTCAGCTCGTCGTCGAGCTCGCTCGGCCCCATGAGGACGCAGCACCGCCGGGCCACGCCGAGGGCGAACGAGCCGTTGAGCCGCAGGCGTTGCCCACCGGCCATGGCCGGGTCGTGCGGGACGGCGCTGATCACGCCGGCATCGTCGATGGCGACACCCGAGAAGTCGAGCTGCACGGTGCCCGACGCGTCGAGCGCGGCGAGGCGGTGCCGGTGAGCGGTCAGCCCGGGCCGGTCGAGGTCGTCGAGCACACCGGTGACCACGTCGTCGTCGGGTGAGCGGGCAGCGACCTGGAGGGTGTCGATCCTGCCCCACCCCGACACCCACGGGGCGGTGCCCGCCAGCACCCAGCCGCCGTCGCGCCGGGTCGCCACCAACGGCGAGGGGCCGGGGATCAACCCGGTGAACACGATCCCCGAGCGCCGGTCGCCGGTGCACAGATCGGCCAGCAGCCGATCGCGCAACGCTTGCGGACCCATCAACAGGTTGCCGACCAGGCCGTGGTGTTGCATCCACACGAGCGTGGTGGTCAGACACCCCGACGCGAACTGTTCGATCACCGCACACGCCGTGTCCAGATCCGCGCCGAGGCCACCCACCTCGGGAGGTGCGAACATCCCGTAGAAGCCGGCATCCGCGAGCGCGTCGAGGTTCGCCCGGTCCAGAAGGTCGGACTGGTCGGTGCGCAACGCGTTGGGAAAGAGCACCTGCTCGGCGATGTCCGCTGCCAGTGCCGCCGGGTCGCTCATATGGATTCTCGTCCTCCAGTCGCGGAACGCAGTAGGCGTGGGATGACTCGGTCCATCATCTTGGTGCTGGCCGCGCTCGAGCCACGACCTCGGCACCGCCGCGAGGAAAAACGCGGTCGTGGACCCTCCAGAGAAGTTTCCCCTTGACATCGGGATGCGTTAGCCGTAACTTACGTTAGTGGCTGCTAACGCTTCGGACCTGTTGGATGCGATCGCCGAACCGACGCGGCGGTCGATTGTCGAGCGCCTCGTCGGCGAGCCGTCGTCGGTGAGCGACATCGCAAGGGACCTGCCGATCAGTCGGTC
The DNA here is from genome assembly GCA_040255725.1 of Actinomycetota bacterium. Classification (GTDB taxonomy): domain Bacteria; phylum Actinomycetota; class Acidimicrobiia; order Acidimicrobiales; family Iamiaceae; genus JAFDWI01. The sequence goes on along the minus strand of JBDZVK010000090.1, from coordinate 779 downwards.
GGCGGTCTCCCAGCACCTCAAGGTGCTCAAGTCCGTCGGGTTGGTCAGCGACCGGCCCGCGGGCACACGGCGCATCTATCACGTCGACCCCGACGCGCTCGCGCTGATCCGTTCCTACTTCGACCTGTTCTGGAAGCGCTCGCTCGATTCGTTCCGGGACGCGGTCGAAGGGGCCGAACCCGGCGAACAGAAGGAGAAACCATGACCATCACCGACACCACGACCGTCAGCGTCTCGACCGAGGTCGACGCGCCGATCGCCCGGGCGTTCCACGTGTTCACCACCGAGATCGGCACCTGGTGGGACACCGACAAGCACATTCTCGAAGCACCGCTCGCCGAGATGGTGTTCGAGCCATTCGTGGGCGGCAACATCATCGACCGTGGCACCGACGGCAGCGAGTGCCGTTGGGCCCGGGTGCTCGCCTACGACCCGCCCAAGCGGGTGTGTTTCAGCTGGGACATCAACACCCGCTGGCAGATCGAGACCGACCCGGAGCGGACGAGCGAGGTCGAGATCACCTTCGCCGAGATCACGCCCGTACGCACCGAGGTCGTGCTCACCCACCGTCACCTCGACCGCCACGGCGAAGGTTGGGAATCGATGCGCGACGCCGTCGGCGGCGGTTGGAGTCTCGCCCCGCTGGCCGACCGGATCAGCGAGGCCGACCACGTCGCCGGGCACGACCTGCCCGCCGTCAGCGACGACGAGATGCAGGTCCGCCTCGCCGACGCGACGGACTCCACCGTCGTGTTGTTGCACACGACCGACGCGTTCGC
>JBDZVK010000449.1:0-1794 GCA_040255725.1 Actinomycetota bacterium | reverse complement strand
TGGGCGATCCTCGGAGCGTTCGCGTCGGGTTCATCGGCATTGACCGGCGTCGAGGCGATCTCCAACGGCGTCTCGGCCTTCCGACCGCCCGAGTACCGCAACGCCCGACGCACCCTGGTCCTCATGGGGGTCACGCTCGGCGTGTGCTTTCTGGGTCTGGGCTTCCTGTCGACGCTCGTCCATCCTGTTCCCTACGAAGCGGGTAGCCCCACCGTCATCTCCCAGGTGGGCAAGGTCGTGTTCGGTGCGGGTCCCGCCGGGCACGTGCTGTTCTTCTTCCTGCAGGCGGCGACCCTGCTCGTGCTCGTCCTCGGGGCGAACACGTCGTTCGCGGACTTCCCCCGCCTGGCGAGTTTCGCGGCGACCGACTCCTACATGCCCCGCCAGCTCATGCAGCGCGGGCATCGCCTGGTGTTCTCCAACGGCATCCTGTTGTTGGCGATCTGCGCCGGGGTGTTGATCATCGCCTCGGGCGCCAGTGTCAACAAGCTGATTCCCTTCTATGGGATCGGGGTGTTCACCAGCTTCACGATGAGCCAGAGCGGCATGGCCAAGCACCACCTGACCCACCGTGAGCGACGCTGGCAGGTGGGGCTCGTGATCAACGGCTTCGGGTGTGCGATGACCGCGGTGGTGACGTCGATCTTCCTCTACAAGTTCTTCGCCCAGGGGGCGTGGGTGCTGGTCGTGTTGGTGCCCGTTCTCGTGGCGGTCCTGGTGCGCATGAACCGCCAGTACGTCGAGGAGGAGGCCGAACTCGAAGAGGAGGCCGTGGAACTCGCCAGTCGGCGGATCCTTCCCAAGCTCACGGTGCTGGTGATGGTCGGTGACATGAACCGGGCGACCGCCCGTGCCCTGCAGTACGGGCGTAGCCTCCAGCCGAGCGAGATCCGTGCTGTGCACGTCGCCGTCGATGCGCAACGCGCCCGGGCGCTCAGTGACGAATGGACCACCCTGGGGCTCGGACGCGTGCCGCTGCAGGTGGTGGCTTGTCCGGATCGTCGCATCGCGAACAGCGTGCTCGGGATCGCCGCGGCAGAGGTCGACAAGGGCGACCGTGAGGTCACCATCCTCCTGCCCCGCAACGAGTACCGCCGCCTGTGGCACCGGATCCTGCACGATCGCACATCGTCCGCGATCGCCCGCGCCGTCGATGCCCTGCCCCGCGTCAACGTCACCTTCGTTCCCTACCACCTCGAAGCGGGGCGCCGCGCGGGACGTTCGACCGTCGCCGACATCATCGACGTGGCCGATTCTGCCGCGCCGCGCTCGACGGCGTCGATCGGCGTTCGCCGTGACGGCACGGTGACGGGTTCGTCTGCCACCGATGTTCCGCGCCGACCCAGATCGTCGAGCCGGACCGAGTCGATCGGGTCGGTGGCGTTCAGAGACCGGGTCGTGCTCGAAGGGGAGGTGGCGTACCTGAACGTGCAGCCCTGGTCGGGCGTGGCGACCCTCGAAGTGGTGCTCGCCGATGCGACCGGTGAGATCTCGGTGGTCTTTCTCGGCCGTCGCAGCATCGCCGGCATCGAACCGGGAACCCGCCTCGTCGTCGACGGCATGGTCGGCTCCCATCACGGCCACCTGGCGATGCTGAACCCCCGCTACCGCATCTTGGGCTCAACACACACCGAGCGAAATCCGGGAGCGACCCGACGCCCCGGCATTTCTTGAGAAATCGGTTGCAGTTCGAACGTATGTTCGCTAGAATACGGGCTATGGATCTGTTGGATGCGTCTACGCCGGTCTCGGAGGCCGCTGCGGGGTTGGACCTCGAGGATCTGAGGGTTGCCT
>JBDZVK010000448.1:0-1796 GCA_040255725.1 Actinomycetota bacterium | reverse complement strand
CGACCACAAGGAGACGGCCCATGGAACCCCGCGGAGCCCGTGTGCTCATCACCGGTGCGACCGGTGGACTCGGCCAGGCGATCGCGGCGTCGCTGGCGACGCTCGGCGCCGAGGTCGTCATCACCGGTCGGCGTGGTGACGTGCTCGACGAACTGGCCCAGCGCCTGGAGGCCGAGCCGATCGTCGCCGACCTGCGTGACCGGTCCGATCTGGAACGGGTCGCCGAGGCCGCGCGGAGCTGCGACATCCTGATCGCCAATGCCGGGGTCGGCCACGACGCGCCGATCGAGGCGGTCACCACCGAGGAGATCGACACCCAGATCGACGTGAACCTGCGCGCGCCGGTGATCCTGGCCACGGCGTTCGCGCAGGCACACCTGACGGCCGGCACGGCCGGGCAGATCGTGACGATCGGGTCGCTGTCGGGGCTCGCCGCGAGCCCCGAGTCGCGCCTGTACAACGCCACGAAGTTCGGTCTGCGCGGCTACACCCTGGCGCTCCGGCAGGATCTCGCCGACCACCACATCGGGGTGACCCACGTGGCACCCGGGTTCATCCGCGACGCGGGCATGTTCCACGACGGCGGCATCGAGTTGCCCAGGGGCACGCGGACCAAGGCACCGGGCGACGTTGCCGCGGGGGTGCTGCGCGCGATCCGCGAGAACCCGGCGGAGGTGTTCGTGTCGCCGTTCGAGTTGCGCCTGGGGGCGACCCTGGCCGCGGTCGCACCGGGGCTGAGCGCGAAGGTGCAGAAGCGACTCGACGCCGCCGGCCGCCAGCGCGCCGACTGAACGCTCGCCGGGCCGGGCCGATCGGCTGGAGATGCGCTCTCTACCAAACGGTAGAGTGCTCGCATGACCGCGCGGACCTCGACCAGACCACGATCCACGATCGGATTCTCGCCGTCGGAATGGCGTCGACTCGGCGGCATGTACGGCGTCGTCGCACTGTTGCACCTCGCCGGGTGGGGACTGTTCATCGCCTTCGCGCACGACCTGGGGCCGGCCTTCGCCGCGGCCGGAGGACTCGCCTACAGCCTGGGGCTGCGCCACGCGTTCGATGCCGACCACATCGCCGCCATCGACGACACGACGCGCTACCTGATGCAGCGGGGCGAGCGCCCGATGGGCGTCGGCTTCTTCTTCTCGCTCGGCCACTCGACGATCGTGCTCGCCCTGGCCGTCGGGATCGCGGTGGCGGCCACGTCGGTGCAGCGACGCCTGCCCGGCATGGAGCACATCGGCGGGATCATCGGGGCGAGCGTGTCGAGCGCGTTCCTTATCGCGATCGCCATCGCGGACTTCCTGATCCTGCGGGCCATCGTCAGCGTGTGGCGCGCCGCGAAGTCGGGCGCGTACGAGGCCGACGAACTGAACGAGCTCATGGCCAAGCGCGGGTTCTTCAACCGGATCACGGGGCAGAAGTGGCGGCAGCGGCTCCGCCACTCGTGGCAGATGTACCCGATGGGGGTGCTGTTCGGGCTCGGCTTCGACACCGCTTCGGAGATCGCCCTGCTGGCGCTGACGGCGTCGGCCGCCACCGGCGCCACCGCGTCGGGCGGCGGCGCCCCGGTGTTGGCGATCCTCGCGCTGCCGTTGTTGTTCACCGCCGGCATGTGTGCGATCGACACGACCGACGGGGTGCTGATGACCCGCGCCTACGGCTGGGCGTTCGTCGACCCGATCCGCAAGATCTACTACAACCTGGCCACCGTGGGGCTCGGCGTGTTCATCGCCGCGACCGTCGGGGTCGTCCAGATCCTCCAGTTGGGCACCGAGCACCTCGGCCTCTCCGGC
>JBDZVK010000447.1:0-1798 GCA_040255725.1 Actinomycetota bacterium | reverse complement strand
AGGCCGCGCTCGACACCGCGTTGGCCGGCCGGACCTCGGTCGTGATCGCCCACCGACTCTCGACGGTCCGACGGGCCGATCAGATTCTCGTGGTCGACGCCGGGCGGATCGTCGAACGCGGCACCCACGATGAGTTGTTGGCGACCGGTGGGCTCTACGCCGAGCTGTACCGCACCCAGTTCGCCGACCAGGAGGCCACGGTCGACGGCTGAGCGGCCGGGGGCACCGTCGTGCCCGTCGGCGAAATCGCCCCGCAGGGCCACCGGGTGCACCGCTACCGTGGCCCGCATGCAGCGGATCTCGGTGGTGGGAACCTCCGGGGCGGGCAAGACCACCTTCGCCCGCGACCTCGCGGCACGGCTCGGCGTTCGGTACGTCGAACTCGATGCCATCTTCCACCAACCCGACTGGACCCCACTCGACGACGACGAGTTCACGCGACGCGTCGCCGCCGCGACCGAAGGGGACGGCTGGGTGATCGACGGCAATTACCGAACGGTGACGATGGACGGTCCAGTCTGGGCGCGTGCCGACACCGTGGTGTGGATCGACCCGCCCGACCGGGTGATCATGTCGCAGGTCGTCACGCGGACCCTCGCCCGGACGATCGGACGCCGAGAGCTGTGGAACGGCAACCGGGAATCGTTCCGCAACGTGTTCCGCCGCGACCCGCACCGCTCGATCATCGCCTGGGCGTGGTCGACCCGGAACACCAACCGTGATCGGTACCGGCAGGCGATGATCGACCCCGCCTACGCGCACCTCCGCTTCGTCCGGCTGGGTTCGCGCCGTCAGGTCCGGGCGTTCCTCGACACGCTGGGTCGATCGCCCGAGCGCGGTTCGGGGCGCTACGGCAGCGGTGGGGTGTCGCGCTCGACCGAAGTCGAGTCCGCGTAGCGGTCGCCGATCGCCCGGAGCCCGTCCAGCACCTCGAGATCCGCGTCGGTCAGGGCGATGTCGAGCGCTGCGAGGTTCTCTTCGAGTCGACCGACGCGTTTGGTGCCCGGAATGGGAATCACGTCGTCGCCGCGGGTCGTCAGCCAGGCCAGCGCAACCTGTGCCGGGGTGCACCCGTGCGCTGAGGCGATGGCCTCGACGTGGGCCACCTCGGCGACGTTGTGTTCGAGGTTGCCGGCCGCGAAACGTGGTTGCGCCGTCCGGAAATCGATGTCTTCGAGGTCGTCCGCGGACTTGACCGTGCCGGTCAACAGTCCCCGGCCCAGCGGGCTGTAGGCGACCAGGGCGATGCCGAGTTCACGACACACCGGCAGCACGCGCTCCTCCACGTCGCGGGAGAACACCGAGTACTCGGTCTGCACCGCCGAGATCGGGTGCACGGCGACGGCCCGGCGGATCGTGTCGGCCGACGCCTCCGACAGGCCGAGGTGTCTGACCTTCCCCGCCGCCACGAGCTCGGCCATGGCCCCGACCGTCTCCTCGATCGGCACGTCGGGGTCGGGGCGATGCTGGTAGTACAGATCGATCACCTCGACCCCGAGGCGGGCGAGTGAGGCATCGCAGGCCGCGTGCACGTAGTCGGGCCGACCGTTCACGCCGCGGGCGAGAGGATCGTCGCGGTCGAAGATGATCCCGAACTTGGTCGCCAGGGTCACCTCGTCACGGCGCTGCCCGATCGCCTTGCCGACCAGCACCTCGTTGTCGTGCATGCCGTAGAGATCGGCCGTGTCGATCAGGCGCAGTCCGAGGTCGAGGGCGCGGTGGATCGTCTCGGTGCCCGAGGCGTCGTCGCCGCGCCCGTAGACGAGACTCATGCTCATGCAACCGAGCCCCTGACGGT
>JBDZVK010000089.1:5578-9220 GCA_040255725.1 Actinomycetota bacterium | reverse complement strand
ACTCGTCGAGCTGGGGCGTGGTGAGCATGCCCTTGTAGACGATGGTCTTCGACGAAAGCGACGGGAAGTACACCGACGAGCGTCCGTCGTCGTCACCGATCTCGTGCTCGATGCGCTTGCGCAGCACGAACACGCGGCGCTCCAGGTCCAGCCCTGACAACTCCTCGTGGTCACCGGCGACGAAGACCTGAGAGAACGAGGGCATCGCGGCACGGGCGGCGCGACCCAGCGGCGAGGGATCGACGGGGACGGTACGCCAACCGATGACGCTGAGCTGTTCGGTCTTCGCGATCTCGGCGATCTGGGTACGGGTGAGCTCCGCGGCGTTCGGGTCGGACGGGAGGAAGGCAATGCCGGTCGCGTACGTGCCGGCTTCCGGAAGGTCGAAGTCGACGACCTCCCGGTAGAACGCGTCGGGGACCTGGATGAGGATCCCGGCGCCGTCGCCGGTGTCGACGTCGGCCCCCGAGGCGCCCCGGTGCTCGAGGTGGCACAGCGATCCCACGGCCTTCGACACGAGGTCGTGCGTGGCGCGCCCGTGCAGGTCGACGACGAAGGAGACGCCGCACGCGTCGTGCTCGTAGGCGGGGTCGTAGAGGCCGTTGGGGCCGGGAGGATGGAGCATCGGGCCTTCCATGTTCAGCGACTTCGGCGGAACAACTCGCCGGGACGCCGTTGGCCCAACGATGCGGGGAGGGGCCATCGTACCAGTGGCCGCTCGGTGGTCGTCAAAGTCGTTTCGACGACCGTCGGTGGGGCCTATTCTTTCGCCGTGACTGCGATCGTGACCTCGGACGAACCCGCGCGGGGCGTTGCCCGGCTCGGTGACCTCGACATCTCCTGGCTGGAATGGGGTGAGGTCGGTCGTCCGGTGGCGTTGTGCGTCCACGGTTTCCCCGACACCCCGTACACCTTCCGCCATCTCGGTCCCGCCCTCGCCGGCGCGGGGTTCCACGTCGTCGCGCCCTGGCTGCGGGGCTATGCGCCCTCCGCGGTCCCCGCGGACGGCAACTACCGGGTTTCCGCGCTCGTCGACGATGCGGTCGGTCTGGTCGACCATCTCGGCGCCGACGACACGGTGCTGGTCGGTCACGACTGGGGGGCGATCATCGGCTACGCCACCGTCGCGGTGCACCCTGAGCGGTTCGGGCGGCTGGTCACCCTCGCGGTGCCACCGCTGGCGGGGGTGATGGCAGGGTTCCTCACCTACGCGCAGATCCGCCGGTCGTGGTACATGTTCGTGTTCCAGCACCCGCTGGCCGAAGCGGTGGTGTCGGCGGACGGTCTGGCGTTCATCGACGGGCTTTGGGCCGACTGGTCACCCGGCTACGAGGCCACCGACGACCTCGGCTTCGTCAAGGACGCGTTGCGAGAACAGGCGAATCTCTCGGCGGCGATCGGGTACTACCGGGCCATGCTCGGGCCCGATCAGACCGGGGCGACCGAGGCCGACCAGGCGGCGATGCTGCCTTCGCCCGTGCCCACGCTGTACCTGCACGGTGCCACCGACGGGTGCATGGGCGCCGAGCTGGTGAGGGACGCGGCGGCGTCGCTGCCCACGCCCGGTTCCCGTGCCGAGGTGTTGGACGGCGTCGGTCACTTCCTGCATCTGGAGGACCCGGCCCGGGTGAACACGCTGATCGCCGACTTCCTCACCGGGTGAGCGACCACCCCGGCCGGTCCCCGCGCTCGACCCGGTCGTTGTGGGTGCGGGCCGGTCCCACCGCCGGTGAATGTCCTACCCCGGTGGCATGCTGTCCGCGAGCGATCGACAGCCCGCTCGACCGATCCGCCAGACCCTCCCCGGCCGTCCCGCCAACCGTGTTCGAAGATGCCGAGATTCGAACACGTCGAACGCCCCGAAGAGGAGTCCGTCATGGCGAAACTCAGCGCGGCCCGGAAGACCCGGATCTACGATGAACTCACCGAAGCCACCAGCGAGGAGACCGCGGAGGTGATCGTGCAGAGTCTGATCGACGCACCCTGGGACGATCTCGTCACCAAAGACCATCTCGACGCCCGTTTCGCCCAGGTCGACACCCGTTTCGCCCAGGTCGACACCCGCTTCGCCCAGGTCGACACCCGCTTCGCCGAAATGGAAGCGAAGATCGACACCGGCTTCGCCCAGATGGAGGCGAAGATCGAGAAGTCGATGCGAGTCAACACCTTCCGAATCCTCACGACGGTCTTCGCATTCAACGGCGCCTTGGTCGCCGCGGTGGCCGCCATCCACTGACGCGAGCGGCGAGTTGATGCGTCGTACACCGTTCTTCGGGCCACGCGACTTCGGGCCATGCGTCTTCGGGCCACGCGTCCTCGGGCCACGCGTCCTCGGGCCACGCGACTTCGGGCCAGGCGGCACCCTCCCCGGGGCGCTTCGCGGGCGAGATGAGATCGCGCCCCGATGCGGAGGTCCTTCACGGGAGGCGGTAGCTGCCATCCTCGACCGCGGCGAGACCGTCGACGACGAGGGTCGCCGCGACGCGCTCCGCGCGTTCCGGGTCGTCGGGCCAACCCATGACCTCGGCGAGGTCGGCCGGTTCGGCAGGAACCGGACCGGTCCGGAGCGCGTCGACCAGGCGCCCTCTCCCCTGACGGTCCGAGCCGGCGAAGCGACTCTGACGGGACCCGGTGCAGGCGGTACCGATGATCGGGTCGGCCAGGTCTCCCCGCCCGGCCCACGTGCACCATTGCCGCACGGGGCAGGCGTCGCACCTCGGGGATCGGGCCACGCAGACCGTCGCACCGAGGTCGAACAGCGCCTGGTTCCACGCCCAGGCCGTGCCCGCGGGCACGAGACCGTCGGCCATGCGTTGCACCTCTGCCCGGGTGAGCGGCCGACCTTCCCAGCGGGCGAGCACCCGGGCCACGTTGGTGTCGACCACACCGACGTCGTGTTCGTACGCGAAGGCAAGCACCGCCCGGGCGATGTAGGGCCCCACCCCGGGAAGGGCGAGCAGCTCATCGAGTGTGGCGGGAACCTCACCCTCGTGCGCCCCGCAGATCCGCGTGGCACTGCGGTGCAGGTTCACGGCCCGACGGTTGTAGCCCAACCCGGCCCAGGCGGTGATCACGTCGCCCACGGGAGCGGCCGCGCAGCGCTGCACGGTCGGGAACCGGTCGAGGAAAGTTTCGAAGCGAGCTACCACGCGGGCGACCTGGGTCTGGGCGAGCATGAACTCGGAGACGAGAATCGCCCAGGGGTCCCGGGTGTGCCGCCACGGAAGGTCCCGCCCTTGCGAGGCGAACCAGTCGAGCAACGCCGTGTGGTGTCGTTCGTCGGGGCCGGGACCACTCATCGCTCCAGCCTGGCACCGAAGGCGGCGTCGCATGACTGTCACACCGGCCCGCGAGAATGCACTTCAGGTGAGCATCGTCGACTGCTTCGGGCACCGATACCCCGAGCCGAACAGGCGAACCGCACCCCGAAGGAGGCCTTCCCGTGGGCATGACGATGTCGAAGAACCAGGCAATGGTCGGCGTCGACGCGGCATCCTGCTCGTGCGCAGGTTCGTCAGCGTCGGGTGACCGGTCGGGGCGTGCCCGCGGGCAGCAACGACTTGTGCCCGCGGGCACAAGCCAGACCGACCCGACCCTGCCCGCGGGCACGAACCAGGCCCGCACTCCCCTGCCCGCGGGCAC
>JBDZVK010000089.1:3707-5478 GCA_040255725.1 Actinomycetota bacterium | reverse complement strand
GAGTCAGAGTTCCACTCGTATTGCGATCTTCATTGCTCGTTCAGCCGACCGACCCTGAACGGGTCTATCGGAGCATGAGCAGATCTCCCTGGTGCGACGAGTCGAATCCGGGGCCGACTCACCCGATCGGTAACGTTGCCTGCCATGGGATCCGCACCTGACCTCGACCGCGCCCGTGAAGTCATCGACACCGCCCAAGGGGTGATCGACGCCGCCACCCGTGCCCTGGCCGCCGCTCCCGGAGGGGTCGATGCCAATCAGGTACTCGGCTACGACCTGGCCCACGCGGCGTCGGCCGTCGCGACCGGCACCGCACTCCTCGACTACGGCTCCAAGGGCGAGGCCGAGGCCCGCATCACCGTGGCCTATGTCGCGGACGCCGTGGCCGAGATCGCCGGGAAGCTCTTCGGCCGCGAAGCCGAGTGGGGCGTCGAACCCGGTGCGCTGGACGCCACCCGCGACTTCGTCGCCGCCTACAAGGACCCCGCCTTCCTGTCGCAGATCACCGACCCGGGGCCGCGCCACCTCGACGACGACTTCGAGTTGGTCCAGGACACGTTCCGCCGCTTCGCCGAGGACGAACTCAAGCCGATCGCCGAACACATCCACCGCACCAACGCCGACATCCCCGAACACATCATCGCCGGCCTGGCCGAGATGGGAGCGTTCGGGCTGTCGATCCCCGAGGAGTACGGCGGCTACGGCACCGGTGGTGAGGGCGAGTACATCGGCATGGTCGTGGCCACCGAGGAGCTGGCCCGCGGGTCGCTGTGCGCCGGCGGTTCCCTGATCACCCGTCCCGAGATCCTCACCCGGGCTCTGCTCGCTGGGGGGACCGAGGAACAAAAGCAGACCTGGCTGCCCAAGCTCGCGTCCACCGAGGTACTCAACGCCGTGTCGGTCACCGAACCCGACTACGGCTCCGACGTCGCGGGGGTGAAGGTGACCGCCCGACCCACCGATGGTGGTTGGCTGATCAACGGGGTGAAGACCTGGTGCACGTTCGCCGGTCGCGCGGATGTGCTCATGGTGCTCGCCCGCACCGACCCCGACCCGAAAGCCGGCCACCGGGGACTGTCGATGTTCATCGTTCCCAAGCCCCAGGCACCCGGCCACGCCTTCGCGTTCACCCAGGACGCGACGGGTGGCGCGCCCGGCGGCGGCAAGATGGAGGGCCGCGCGATCGACACGATCGGCTACCGGGGCATGCACTCCTTCGAGATCGCCTTCGAGGACTGGTTCGTCGCCGCCGAGAACCAGATCGGCCTGGACGACGGCCTCGGCAAGGGCTTCTACTACCAGATGGCCGGCTTCGAGAACGGACGCCTCCAGACCGCCGCCCGGGCGATCGGCGTCATGCAGGCAGCGTACGAATCGGCGGTCGCCTACTGCGCCGAACGCGCCGTGTTCGGCCAGACCCTCGACCAGTACCAGCTCACCCAGGCCAAGCTCGCGCGCATGGCGGTGCTGATCCAGGCCGCCCGCCAGTTCGCGTATGTCGTCGCCCGGCTCATGGCCGTCGGCGAGGGTACCCGTGAGGCCTCGATGGTCAAGGCGTACGTGTGCCGGGCCGGTGAATGGGTCACCCGTGAGGCCCAGCAGCTCCACGGCGGCTTCGGCTACGCCGAGGAGTACGACGTGTCGCGTTACTTCCTGGACGCCCGGGTGCTGTCGATCTTCGAAGGCGCCGACGAACTGCTGTGCCTCAAGGTCATCGCCCGTCGGCTGGTCGCCGAACTCGACGCCTGAACCTCGACGTCACGACGTCACG
>JBDZVK010000089.1:1922-3607 GCA_040255725.1 Actinomycetota bacterium | reverse complement strand
AGCGTCACGAGCGGCGTCACGAGCGGCGTCACGACACCGTCACGGTCCGGGGAATCGCGCCGCGGCGAGATGGAAGTACTCGGCGCCGGCCGCGAGGTTCACGGCCAATACGATGTCGCCCTTGGTCAGGATCTGGACGGCCCAGTACGCCAGGCCGCCCTGGTCGGGGGTCCGGTGGAGGAGGGCCTCGTAGAGGTTCGCGACCCGATCCCGGCGGGACTCCTCGGATTGGTAGAACGAATACGCCACCCAGGCACGGCCCCGCCCCGGCGCGTTCACCTGGGCGACCCAGTAGTTCAGTTCCGACGACGAGGCGGTCCGTTCGAGCAGCTTGTCGTAGAGGTCGGCGACCCACGTCCTCGGGTTGCTTCCGTCTCGTCGGTAGTACTCCAGCGACGAGTAGAACTGGGCGGCGACCTGCGCGACGGTCATCGCACGGGTCTCGATGACGGACTCCCAGTACGCCAGCCCACCGGCATCGGGGTCACGCCCGAGCGTGTCCTCGTAGAAGCCCTCGACGATGTGGGCGACCCACGCGTCGGAGTTGGCCAGGGCGTCGAGCAGCACCGCCCGCGGCGTGCCGTTCTGGAGTCGGCCGTCCCAATAGTCGATCGGATCGCTCGGGTCCTCCAGGGGAAGCGAACCGGTGAAGTCGACGTACGCCGCCAGGATGAACGATTCGTTCGCGGTGATCGTGTTGGTGTGGCCGCACAGCGTCGGCGCCATCCTGCTCACGACCGGGGTGCCGAGACCGGTGGCGAGGTCGTAGCCGGCCGTGGCAGGGTAGGCGCCGCCGTTGAGCCCGTCGAAGTCGTTGTTCCCCGTCGCCACGTCGTTGAAGTCGCTCGACGCAAGGGCGTACAGCGAGTAGTTGAGCATCCCGAACCCGTTCGTGGCCGGGCACGACGAGTTCATGTCGGCACCGAGCGCCGCCCAGATCGGTGCGGCGACGCTCGTGCCACCCACGGTCGACCAATGGCCACCCAGGTACGTGACGAACCCGTTGTCGTCGGGGTCGGCCGACGCGGCCACGTCGGGGACCGTGCGGCAATAGCCACCGACGTTGCCGCAGGTCTGTCCGGTGCCGTCGTACCCCGCGGTGACGTGCTGCTGGAAGTCGGGCCGGAACCAGTAGTTCGAGATGCCTCCACCCGACGCGCCGTAGGAGTCGTTCCACACCGACTCGACGGGCGGCGCGGTGGTCGACTGCAGTGACGTGCCGCCGACGGCGGTCACGAACGGTTGACTGGCCGGGTCGCTCACGGCCGGAGCCGTGTAGGGATTCGGATCGTCGGCGTCGTAGCAGCCGGCCGATCCCGTATCGCCCGACGAGGCGAAGACCGTCTGCCCCTGCAGTGCCGCCTGCGCGAGCAGATCGAACTCGGCGTCCAGGAAGTAGCCGTCGCCGGCCGGGTAGGGCGCACCGATGGCGGCGAGTTCGCAGAGCCCCCAACTCACGCTCACGAAATGTGCCGAGTTCGCACCGACGATGGCCGCCAGGTTGTCGTACCAACCGGCATCGGAGTTCGGAGAGTGGTACAGCGAGACGTCCGCGCTCGGCGCCAGGCCCAGCATCGCCTCGACGTCGAGGGTCGCCTCGATCGTCCCGTCGCCGAGCGCCGCGCCGCCGTCGATCGGGATGCTCCGCACCGTGCCGGTCGCGCCGAAGCACTGCCGGTAGACGT
>JBDZVK010000089.1:0-1822 GCA_040255725.1 Actinomycetota bacterium | reverse complement strand
CCGATGATCCCCCGCACCTGGGAGGCGACGTCGGAGGGCAGCTTCGGGGCACGGGTGTTGGCGAAGGCGCGGCGGCCGTCCCGGGTCACAAAGGCGTGCAGCGGTGTGCCGAGGGCGTGGGCCACCCTCGCGGCGGTCGTGTCGACCGGGATCGACAGGTGGTTCGGCGCCACCGGCCCGGGGTCGAGCCCGAGGCGCTCCAGGCCGGCGCGCACCGTGGCGACCTGTGCGTCACCGGCTCCGAACGACGAACCGAACTCCTCGGTCGACAGGTACCTGCGGTACAGCGGTGACCCGGGGTTGGCGACGGCCTCGGCCGCCGCACGCAGCGCGTCGCGGTCCCGGGGTTGCAGCGCGACGACCAGATGGACCGGTGTCGAGTCGGGCACGTCACCCCGGGCGTGTGCGCCGTCCGGAACGACCGGTGCCGTGCCGACGACGGTGGTCGACGGCGGCCCGGATACGGGATCCGCGGCCCCGGCCGCGGCCGCACCGGCCAACGTCGACGCGACGACGAGACCGAATGCGGCGACCCCGGACACCACGGATCGGGCCGAAACCCGACGATCTACAGGATGAGAACGTCCGACGTGACACCGATGACCACCCACAGTCTGCTCCTGGACCCAGATCGCCTTGCCGCCGGATGGAGGGTCGTCACCCGATCGTTTTGGGGGGATCCTAGCAGCCTGGCGCGTCATCCGCCGGGTATCGGCGCGACCCCCTCGCCCGGCGGGCGGACCCGCCGCAGCACCTCGATCCCGTCCCGTTGCATGGCGACCTGGAACTCGCCACTCGCCACGATCGCGTCGTACAGCGCCGCGTCGTCGTCCTGGAGCAATGCGGTGTCCATGACGATCCAGTCGACCTTCGCCGGGTCACCGTGGTCGCTGGGATCGATGCCGTAGTTGGAGTTCCGCCACGGGTTCGGGAACGTGTAGATCACCTCCCGGTGGGTCAGGTGCGGCACCATCAGGTAGTCGGCGGACACGCCGTCGCCGGGACGGATCAACCTGACCGCGGCCTCCTTGGCCGACTGGTTGGCCGGTTCGGTGAGGGGCCAGTACCCGGCCCGGTAGTTCGACGGGCTCCACGGTCCGGGTCCGTGCGCCCATCCCGCCCACAGCGCGGCGCCGAGTCCGATGATCACCGCCGCCTCCCCCAGCCATCGGCGCCGCTTCATCGAGAACCCGACCGCCTCGACGAAGCTGATCATCAACGCGGCGGTCGGTATCGCCTGATAGTGGAAGTGCGGATCCCAGGTGAAGTTCGCCGTGGAGGAGATGTCGACGAACCACTGGGGCGCGCCGATCAGCCACGTCACCGGCGAGAGCACCGCGACGTAGCCGAACGACTGGTGCAGCCGCGACGAGTACGCCAGCGCGTCGTTGTCGCCCCAGCGGTCGACGAGGCGCGACGGGTGGGCCACCGACGTGGTCACCACCTGGGTCGGGGTGTTGCCGAGATCGCCGTAGATGCCGCCGTAGACGGTGCCACCGGCGGCGTGGGGCACCATCCAGGCGCCGAACACCGCGAACCACAACGCCGCGGCCGCGGCCACGCCCAGACCGAGGCGCCAGTGCCGCCGGATCGCCCAGACCAGACCCATGCCCACCAGCGCGAGGGCCAGGTCCTCCTTCCAGATGATCGTGCCCACGAAGCTGAGCCCGAAGCACCATTTCAGTCGGCGCTCGACCGGCACGGCATCGGCGAGGCGGCGCACGATCCGCTGGCCGAACAGCCAGGTCGCGAACAGGAACGGCAGTGCGACGCATTCGGGATGGAACCCCTCCTGGACCCACCACTGCACGCTGGGCTGGGC
>JBDZVK010000446.1:0-1801 GCA_040255725.1 Actinomycetota bacterium | reverse complement strand
GCCACGGCGGGCTGTGGGGGCGGGGCCTGTTCAACGGCTCCCAGACCCGGACCGGGCAGGTCCCCGAACAGGACACCGACTTCATCTTCACCGCCGCGGCCGAGCAGTTCGGCTTCGCCGGAGCCGCGACACTCCTGGCGGTGATGGGGCTCGTGGTGATCCGGGTGTGGCGGACCGCGCAACTGGCCCGCGACGACTTCGGCGCGTACGTGTGCGCGGGAGTCCTGGCGATGTTCCTGTTCCAGATCTTCGAGAACGTCGGGATGACGATGGGCATCATGCCGATCACCGGCATTCCCCTGCCCTTCATGTCGTACGGTGGTTCGTCGACCCTGGCGAACTTCGCCGCGGTCGGCCTGGTGTTGAACGTGCACGCCCGACGTTTCGCCTGAACGGGCGGCTCTCCCACGGTGGCCGACGCCACCTGCCTGGTGCTCGACCGGCGGTGGAGGGCGACGGTTGGGGTGCGCCCGGCGCGGGCAGTACCGGGCAGTTGCACGGGTGGGCACTAGGCTGGTCCGGGTATGCGATCGATTCGGTTGTGTGACCGAACCCATGCAGTGACCGGCGTCCTTCACGGACGACACCGGGATTCGCTGCAGATCAGCATGTTTCGAGTCATTCTGTTCATCGCGAGCGGTGTCCCCGGCCGCGGCGGACCTTCGGGGTTCGTCCTGTGCGCTGCGCCGACACCGGTGACCGAGCCAGTGCCCCCGACCTCGGTGGGCCGCTCGGGGCGCGGACGGGGTGACCATGATCTTGTGAGGATTTTCGATGAACGAACCCGCGACCCCGGATGCCACGTCCGGCGGCGACGGTGCGGCGACCGCGCCGCGCGACCTGCAACCGACCGATTCGGCCACGGACCGTGCCGGCGGACAGCATTCGGCGGCGCCCAACGCGCCGCATCCCGCGTCGAGCCAGTCCGAGAACTCGCCGACTGAGCCGTCGGGCCGCGGCGCCGGTCAGGCACTCCAGGGCGGCACGCCCGGGTCTCCCGCCACGGGAACCCGCAAACGGCGACGCCGCCGCGGCGGTCGAGGGCGAGGCCAGGCCCAGGCCCAGGGCCAGGGCCAGGGCCAGGTCGGCGATGGTCGGGGCGAAACCGGCGGATCGTCCCCCGGCGCCGGAGGAACGTCGGCGACGGGAACCAGCGGGGCCGGTGGGTCCGCCGGCCGACGCCCGAGAGCCGACTCCGGCGAGGGCGGCGGCCGTCCCGGTCAGCGGGTGTCTGCTGACGACCGATCCGCCCGGGCAGAGAGCGAACCGGACGAGTTGCCCAAACCGGCGCGGGAAGGCCGACCCTCGGCCGACGACGCGGCGAAGGGACTGGTCCGCACCCCGGAGGCCGAACGCGAAGGAGAGCGTGGCGCGTCGGCTTCGACCGGCTCCGACCGCGCCGGCACCGGTGGACCGGCCGGGAAACCCCGCATCGGCGACACCCGACCTGCGCCTGAGCCGAGCGCCGGTGAGCAAAGCGCCGCAACCGGCTCGAAGGGAAATCGAGACCGGTCTGGTGGTGGCTCCGGCGGTGGAAACGGCCAGGCCCGCAAGCGCCGCCGCCGGGGTGGTCGGGGCCGATCGTCGACCAAGGCACCGGCCAAGAGCGGCCAGGGCCGCGAGCCGGAAGGCGTGCGGTCGGGGGTCGCCAAGCCGGTCACCGCGCTGACGGGCGGAGCGGCGATCGAGCTCGACGACGACGTCCTGGAAGAGCGTCGTGGCCGGACCCGCAACGGCAAGCCCGTCGGTCGCTACCTCATGGCCGTGCACGTGCAACCCGAGGCGACCCAGATCTCGATCC
>JBDZVK010000088.1:0-9258 GCA_040255725.1 Actinomycetota bacterium | reverse complement strand
TCAGCAGCGGACATCGCGAGCGCCGGGCCCCTCACCCTGGTCCAGACCACACCGGACCTCAACTGTGCGGTCAACCACACCGCCGACAGCCACGGCGAGTTCTACCAGGACACGGCGTGTGGCACCTTCGTCACCGACGGCACCAACCTCTACGGCCCTCAGGACGTCCCCGCGGGCGAAGGCGCGGTACTCGCAAGCGGGTACGTGGCCTGGACACCCGTGTCCCAGACAGGGCCCACCGGATCGGGGACCGGGACCGACCCCTTCACGATCGTCACCACCGTGACGGGCGGACCCTTCACCGTGGTTCAGACCGACACCTACGTGCTCGGTCAGGAGTCGTACACCACCTCGGTACGGGTCAGCTCCAACTCGTCGGTGCACGCGATCGTCTACCGCGCGGGTGACTGCTACCTGCAGGGCAGCGACGACGGTCTCGGCATGCTCGGTCCCGGCGGCGCCCCGACGTGCAAGGCCGAACCCGGTTCGGCCGACCCCGACCGGATCGAACAGTGGTATCCGCTGACCGCGGGCAGCAACTACATGGTCGACGGTTACGCGGAGGTCTGGGCCGCCATCGGCGCCAAGCAGCCGTTCCCGGACACCGTGGTGACCGGCGACGACGACCCGTACGACAACGGCGCCGGCCTGAGCTGGTCGACAACGCTCGCCGCCGGCGCGCCGGCGACGTTCTCGCACCTGACGTTGTTCTCCCCCGTCGGCCTGCTCCCGGTCACCGTGGAGAAGTCGGTGACCCCGTCGGTCGTGGCCCCCGGCGGCACCGTCACCTACACGATCACGTTGAGCAACCGCTCGTCGGTTGCCGTTCCGATCTCGTCGATCACCGACCAGCTTCCTGACGGATTCTCCTACGTGGCTGGGTCGACAACCGGCATCACCACGGAAGATCCGGCCACCTCGGGACAGGATCTCACCTGGTCGGGGAGCTATTCGATTCCCGCCGGCTCGGTCGACGCACCAGCCACGCTCAACCTCTCGTTCCAGGCGGCGGCATCGACGGTGCTCGGCACCTACACCAACTCTGCGTCGGCAACCGGCGCCGAGGGAGCCACGGTGATTCCGGCTGTCGACGTCGCCCCGGTGACGGTCCAGAACCCGGTGCCCACCACGTCGGCGCCGCCCACCACCGCCGGGCCGACGACGACTGCCGCGACCGTCGAGGTGGGCTCCCACGACGCGCCCCCGGCCCGAGCAGTCGAAGCGACGCCGACCTACACCGGTTGATCGACCGGACAACGAACGGTGTCCGCCGGGATCCCCCTGAGGACACGAGACGTCACTCGACACCCGGCCGGCCGTTCCGACGGAGCCGGTGTTCGAAACCGGCGCCCACGGCCAGCAACACCACGCCGACCAGGGCGAACACCGCCCACCCGGGCACGCCGCGCAGCACGTCCACGAGCTGCGCACCGACCAGGACGGCGAGGCTCGCACCCGCCACCCTGACGAGCGCGAGCTGCCGCAGCCGCAGCCCGACGAGCAGGCCCACGGTCACGATCGCGATGAGCACGACCGGGCGCAGCGTGTTCGGGTCGCCGAGGGCGGTGACGACGGCCGGCACGGCCGCGAACGCCAGCGCGACCCCGTAGCGGCTCCATGAACTCGCATCGGGATCGCCCGCCCTGAACCGCCACTGCAGCCAACCTCCGAGTGCGGCTAGCGGGAGGACCCACACGTCCGGACCGGTGACGTCCCAGAAGGCGAACGCCGACCACCAGCCGAACACCCAGGCGACCGCCGCGCCGGTTCGCGTGGCCGCGCCCGGCTGCCAGAGACCATGCGCCAGAAACAGCACGAACAACGCGCCGCCACCGACCGCGGTCACCGCGTTCGACGGCGCGGCGGGGAACGCCGCCCGTTGCACCGCGAACAGGTCGACGAACCCAATGACCGCCGTCAACCACGACAAGGCCGTCGCGGTGCCAGCCAGGCGTCGTGCCCGCGCCGCCGCGCCGAGCAGCACCACCACGGCGGTCACGCCGATGAGCAGCGACGCGCGCATCGAGGCGTCGAACGCGTCCCAGTTCACCGCGACGAAACTCACGGCCGCCGCGACGAGGCTCGCCACACCCAGCGCGAGGATCAGGTTCCGGACGTCGACCTCGATACGCCGACCGGGCTCCACGCGGGCATGCGGGGCGCCGGACACGGGCGTTGGCGTCCCGGCCGGTGAGCCCGGCGCGGGCGGCATCGGGGCCGTGACGGCCGGGCCGGGCGGCGCCGTCCACCAGGGCTGCGGCGCCGGTGGCGGCGGGAGATGGGCGAAACGGGGGTCCGGGGGCATTCCGTGAGGTGACATGCCTCCACCATGAAGCCGATCGAGCCGTTCCACCATCGGGGAAACCCCCCAAAGGCGGCAGGAGCGACGAAGGCGCCGAATAGGCTCGGCGCCGTGACCGGTGCTGCCGCCCAGGTGGGGACCGACTCCGACCGGACCGGAGAACGACACGGTGTCCGCGCCGTCGCCGACCCGCCCCGCCGGGCGAGACGCCGCCCGTGGGTCTTCGCCGCCGTCGCATACGCCGCGTGCAGCGTGTGGCTGACCCGGGGCGTGTGGCGCCACCCCACCACCCGTTGGATCGGCGTGCCGGGTGACCCCCAGGCCTTCATGTGGTGGATCGCCTGGGTACCTCACGCGCTCCGCCACGGGCTGAACCCGTTGCATCCGACCGTCGTGCAGTACCCCGACGGCGTCAACGCGATGTGGAACACGTCGATCCTCCTGCCGAGCCTGGTGACGGCGCCCGTCACCTGGGCTTTCGGGCCGATCCTGTCGTGGAACCTCATCCAGGCGGGCGCCCCGGTGGCCGGCGCACTGTGCGCGATGGCGGCACTGTCACGCTTCGTCGATCGGCGCCTGCCCGCGTTCGTCGGCGGGCTGGTGTACGGCTTCTCGCCGTACATGACGCTCAAGATGCTCGTACACACGAACCTGGTGATCACCGTGCTGCCGCCGGTGATCCTGCTGTGCGCGCACGAACTGTTCGTGCGGCGACGCCGCTCCCCGATCGCCGTCGGCACCGTGCTCGGCCTGGCGCTGGTCGGCCAGTTGTTGACCGGTGAGGAGATCCTGCTCATCACCGTGATCGCCTGCGCGATCGCCGTCGCCGCGTTGGCCGCCCTGGTCCACCGCCGACCCGTCACCTCGTGGCGCGAGGGCGCCCGCGGGCTCGCCGTCGCAGCCGGGGTGGCGTTGGTCGTCGGCACGCCCTTCGTCGCCTACCAGTTCTTCGGACCCCGCTCGTCGCACTGCTGCGTCCCGGGCGTGGGCAAGTACGTGCTCGACGCGCAGACTCTCGTGGTGCCCTCGACGTTCCAGTTGTTCCACACCGCCGGTGCGGGCGAGATCGCCGCCCGTTGGCAGGGCGGCTCAGAGAGCAACGCGTACCTCGGGGTGGCCATGTTGGCCTTCCTGGTGATCGCGGTCGTGGCGCTCCGGCACCGTCGCGCCGTTCAGGTCGGCGCGATCGTGCTCGTCGTGGTCACGTTGTTCGCGTTCGGCAGCCAGATCCAGTTCGCCGGCGAGCACACCGGCGTGCCCGGCCCCTGGCGGATCCTGCGCCACCTGCCGCTTTTCGGCAGCATCGTCGTCGGACGGTTCGTGTTCGTCGCCTACCTCGCCGTCGCGCTGATCGTGGCGATCGCCCTCGACACGCTCGCCGACCGTCCACCCACGGTCGCCACCCGGCTGTCGCTGGCGGGGACCCTGCTCGCCGTGGTGACGCTCGCACCGGTCTCGGCCCTGGTGACCACCGATCACACCCCGGAGTTCTTCCGCGACGACGCCGCGATGGATCGCATGTTGCCACGCCGTGCAGTCGTCGCGGTGTCGCCGTACTTCCCCGCCGACGCGATGCTGTGGCAGGCGACGGCGGGCTTCCGCTTCTCGATGATCGAGGGCCATGTGTTCGGCCCCGGCGCAGACGGGACGCCGACCCACAACGGTCCGATCAACGGCTTCTCGGTGCGTCTCAATGCCCTGGAAACCCGGACCGGCACGGCGACGGGTCCGCTGACGCGCCAGGAGCGCCGGCAGTACCTGGGTGAGCTCGCCCGCTACGGGGTGAATGCGATCCTCGTCGGCCCGTCGGCCGGGCGGGCCGACGTGGAACGTTTCGTCGGCACCCTCACCGGATCGCCCGGCACGACGAGCGGCGGCGTCACCGTGTACCGGCTCGATCGCTGACCGGGCAACCGGGGGCGCGCCACGCGGCGGTCATTCGTCGATCCCCCGCCGCACCGCCCAGCGGATCAGCTCGCTGCGTCGACGCAGACGCAGCTTGTCGAGGATGTTCCGGACGTGGTTCTCGACGGTCTTGGTGGAGATGAACAGCGCCTCGCCGATCTCCCGGTAGCTGGAGCCCAACGCCACCTCCCGCAACACCTCCCGCTCGCGGGGCGACAGGGTGCGCACCTCCTCGCCGTCGGGGGTCTTCGCCGGTGAGGCGAAGTCGCCCAGCACGAGCGCCGCCAGACCTGGCGAGAACACCGGCTCACCGGCGGCGGCACGGTACAGGCCCCGCCGCAACTCCTCGGTGCTCGACGACTTGAGCAGATACCCCGACGCCCCCGCGGCCACCGCGTCGAGCAGGTCGGCCTCGGCCTCGGACACCGTGAGGATGACCACCGGACAGATCGACGAGCACTCGGCGGCCACGCGGATGCCGCCGCCCTCGGGCATGCGCAGGTCGGCGGCGACCACGTCGGGACGGTGACGCTCGACCAGTTCCACGGCCTCGGCCGCGTCGGCGGCGTCGGCCACGACCCAGAACGCCTCACCAAGGTCGGCGCGCATGCCGGTCCGCCAGATCGCGTGATCGTCCGCGACGACGAGACGGACCCGCTCTTCGCTCACCGTCGACCCGCCGGTCGCCGCGGCGACGACCGCCGGCACGGCACCCTGAGCCGCACCTCGGTCCCCCGACCCGTTGCACTGACCAGGTCCACGTCGCCGTCACAGGCCGCCAGCCGGTCGGCCACCGACCGGTCGAGTCCGCCCCGGTCGACCGCGTCCGGGTCGAATCCCGCTCCCCGGTCGCGCACCGTCACGGCCACGACGTCACCGTCGGTCTCGACCAGCACGTGGGCGGTGTCGACCCCGGCGTGCTTGGCGACGTTGGCGAGACACTCGCCGACCGCGCCGGCGAGCGCTTCGACCGCCGCCGCGTCCACCGTCGGCAAGGGTGCCACATAGGCCTGCGACACGGTGATCGCCCAGCGGGCGGTCGCGTCGGACACGACGCGTCGCAGCGCAGCTTCGACGCCGGGTCCCGTCGGGGCGGCTGCCGCGGTACTGCTCACCTGACCGTCGGCGGCACCCCCGACGAGGTCGGCGCCGCCGACTGCTCCGTCGTCGGCCGTCTCGAACAGGTACACCCGGAGTTCAGCCTCCTGGGTGCGCGCCAGGTGGACCAGGGCCGGGTCGTCGGATCGTCGTTGCACGGCGGCGAGAGTCTGCAACATGCCGTCGTGCAGGTCACGGGCCACCTCTTCTCTCGCAGCGGCCCGTGCGGCGCGATCCTCCGCGTTGCGGATACGCCGTGCCACGGTCGAGGCCGCGGCGCCCGCCAGTCCGTAGAGCACCACGGTCGACACCACCGAGAGCCACTG
This sequence comes from Actinomycetota bacterium, assembly GCA_040255725.1. Classification (GTDB taxonomy): domain Bacteria; phylum Actinomycetota; class Acidimicrobiia; order Acidimicrobiales; family Iamiaceae; genus JAFDWI01. The sequence continues at coordinate 3,627 of JBDZVK010000088.1, read as the reverse complement.
GCTCAGGGTCCACACCTCCGGCGCCCCCGACATCCCGATCAGTCCCACCCCACGCGCGATCCCCAGCACGACGGCGGCTCCGACCGCGGCGATCGTGTCGCGGGCCACCCCGATCATGAGGACCGCCGCCACCGGCCACGCCGTGGCCAGCGACTGGGGGCGCCCGTTCGCATACACCCAGCCGTCCGCGGCCAACAACAGCGCCCCGGTCGCCAGGTCGACGAGCAGCACCGCAGCCGGCACCACGCCGGTCGAGGTTCCCGAAGGGCGGCGCAGCAGCCAGTAGGTCACCGCACCGGCGATACCGACGACGACCCACACCAGGACCGGGCCGGTCATCCGGTCGGCCGACAGCGCCGCCACCGTCACGACCCAGATCCACGCGGCGGTGCGGAACCAGGCGATGCCGGCGTAGAGCTGCGTGTCCAGCGCGCGCGTCCGGTCGCCGGCGCCTCCGGTGGGGTGGCCCGGCGCCGCGGTCACCGGGACCGGTCGACGGTCGGCCAGTCGGGGTCGAGTTGACGCAGGAAACCGCGGCAGCGCTCGGTCTCGTCGGTCTCGCCGATCGCCTCGGCGGCATCCGCGAGCTGCGCCACACAGCGCAGGAACCCGCGGTTCTCCGGGTGCGACCAGCGGACGCGTCCCGACCCCTTCCAGCCGTTCTTGCGCAGCGCGTCGAGCCCGCGGTGGTAGCCGACCCGGGCGGCCGCGTACGACTCGACCGGGTCGCGACCCAGCGCTCCCAGCGCCGCCCACGCGTCGAGGAACGTCGGGTTCGACGCCACGACCGCAGACACCGCGACCCGTCGCTCGGTGGCATCGGCGACGCCCAGCGCCTCGTCGAGCGCGCGCCGGTCGGCTTCGGGCACGGGCGGCAGGACGACTTCACCGGGCGCTTCGGACGGCATGCCGATGGGGCGACGGGACATGCCCGGGGATGGTACCGGTTCACGACGACTCGAGGGCCGCGCCGGCACGCGAACAGGGCTCTCCCGTGGTCCCGGACCGGGCGCGGCCCGCACGGTCGGTAGCCTCTCGGGACGTGTCCGACCCGACGACCACGGCGCGCCTTCCCCGCGGCCCCCACCGACTGTCGCGTCGGGAGGTCACCGAGTCCCAGCGCTCGCGGATGATCACGGCGATGATCGAGGCCGTCGCCGAGAAGGGCTATGTCAAGACCACGGTCGGCGATGTCCTGAGCCGGGCCGGGGTCTCGCGGGCGACCTTCTACGAGCAGTTCGACGACAAGGCCGACTGCTTCCGGGCCACGTACGCCTATGTGACGGGCATGCTCGGTCAGGTGATGGACGCGGCCGTGCGGTCGGTCACCGACGACGCCTCGATGTCGGATCCGATCGACCGGATCGACACCCTGGTCGGCTGGTACCTCGACCTGCTCAGCCAGTCACCGAGTCTGGCGAAGGTCTTCCTCGTCGAGGTCTACGCCACGGGGCCACTCGGCATCTCACAGCGGCGCGCGACCATCGAAGCGTTCGTCGAGTTGATCATCTCGCTCCTCGCCGACACGCCGTTCCCGGGCACCGCATCCGAGCAGCACTTCACGATCCGGGCGTTGGTCACCTCGCTGGTCGCGCTCGCCACCGAAGCGGTCGCCACCGGCGAGATCGACCGCGTGCCGGAGCTCCGGGCACCGTTCCGCACGTTGGTGGCGCGCGTGATCGACCCGCCGGGAGTCGACGAACCCGGGTCGCGCTGAGGCTGACTCAGCAGTTCTGCGATCGTCTGCCGGCTCTACCGCGGTTCCACGTGACAGGCCGCCCCGTCGCACACGTCGATGACCCGGCTGGTCGCATCGGGCTGCAGGAACGCCGATTTCTGCGAACGGGCCGCGGGATCGTTGCGCGGGTCCTCGTGCGGGTCGTGCCCGTCGGGCGGCGGCGTGTCCGTCAACACCGGCAGGTCCGCTCCACTGTCGAAGTAGACGATCGCCGAACCCGCGTACGGGTAGTCGGCGATGCAGTCGACGCCCCACAACAGGCGGGTGTCGGGCACCCGTCCCTCGTCGAACGCCGGACAGTGGGCCTTCGCGCCGATCGTCCGGGCGAGCGTGTCGGCCGCGTAGTCGCTGACCTGATGGTCGCCGAGTGCGATCTGCAACAGCACCTCGTGTTGCGGGGTCCCCGGAAGCGGGTCGGTCGTCATGTGGTTCGCGTACCCGTCGGGTTCTGAGCGGTCCCATTCCAACTGGACCGCCGCCAACCCGAGCATCCGGTCCAACTCGGAGGGATACGCCGGCTTCATGATCGCCTCGAACTGTTCGAAGTCGGTGCTTCTGGGCAGCAGCATCGAGTAGTTCATGCCCGACACGCCGAGCACGGCCCGGGTCAGGTCCGTCGACACCGCGGTGACCACACCGCCCTCGATGCCGCCCTGGCTGTTGCCGTCGTAGTAGAGCTGGCCGGGCGACAGCACCGACGCGCCGCTCACGTTCTGGAACGCGGGGTCGCTCGCCAGACCCGGGCTCGACTTCATGAGCCGACCGAGGAACAGGAAGTTCAACACGGCCTGTTGCATCCGGTCGGCGAGCTTCGCGAAGCCCGACAGGTCGCTGAGGATCCCCGCAGCGGTCAGCACGTCGTCGTTCGACATGCCGACCCAGTTGGTGCCGCAGAACACGATGTCGTGTTCCGCCGCCATGTCCTGCACGTTGCCGGCGGTCACCTCGCTCACCGAACCGAACAGCCCGTGGCCGTACAGCGACGGCCTCGCCGGCGTCGCCAGCGCCTTCGTGGGAACGACACAGCGGAAGACCGCGGAGAACGTGCCGTTGCGGGTCGGCAGGCCGGCGGCGTCCTCGTTGAACGTCGACCCGGGTCCGCCGTTGCCGGTCAGGTAGTTCGGCACCTCGAACGTGCCCTCGACGATCCGGTCGATCCCGGCGTGGGTGCCCGCAGTCACGTTCGTGACGGTGAACGACGGGGTGGCCGATCCGAGCGCGGCGAAGGCGTCGTCCCGGATGTGGAGGAGCCGACCGGTGATGTTCGCGGTGCTCGCCACGGTGAAGTCCCAGGCCAGGTACGCGCTCTCGCGGGCGAACCCGGCGTTCTCCAGTTCGGCGAACACCGTCTCCATGTGCGGCTTGCGCTGTTCGAAGCCGGCGACCGGACTCGAACCGCCGTCGCGGTACGCGGCGAACACCTCCGGTGCGGCGATCGGGTCACCTGCGGCGTTCTCGAGATGCCGGAGGCCCACGACGTAGTGGTGGCCGTCGGTCAGGTTGCGCACCGGGTGGATCATCAACAGCTGCGTGGCCGGGTCGTCGTAGGGGGCGTGCACGTCGAGCTCCGACCAGGTCGGCACGATCGTCCCGGCATCGGTGTCGTAGAGGACGACGGGCGAATCGGGGCCGTTCCGGTCGAGATGGTCGATCGTCGCCATGCCCGAGGAGTCGAGGTCGATGCCGGGGACCTGCACCAACAGGGTCGACCCCGGGCTGAACCCGTCGGAGCGGTTGATCTGCGACGGGTCGATGTGTTTGCCCGACACATTCGCCGGGAGCTGCGATGCCTTCAGGTTCAGTCGCTCGCCGGTCGCCGTCGACGCGTCGGGACGGGCCGAGTAGTCGTTCGGCCACGGCAGCATGCACGACCCACCGGCGATCGGATC
>JBDZVK010000445.1:0-1808 GCA_040255725.1 Actinomycetota bacterium | reverse complement strand
CTTCCCGGCGACGCCACGGCGACGGCCGTGTTCGTCGGCCGCGCGGACGGCGTGCTCGCCGGCACCCGCTGTGCGACCGAGACCTTCGCCCAACTCGACGACCGCGTCACCGTGACCTGGCACGTCGACGACGGCGCGCGCCTGGTCGCCGGGCAGCAACTGGCCGAGGTGACCGGACCGCTCGCGTCGATCCTGTCGGGGGAGCGCACCGCGCTGAACTTCCTCGGGCACCTCTCGGGCGTGGCCACCGCCACGTCGGCGCTGGTGGGGTTGCTCGCCGAGGCGGGCGACGACCGCCTCCGCGTCTGGGACACCCGCAAGACCACCCCGGGGCTGCGGGCGCTCGAGAAGGCGGCGGTGCGCGCGGGCGGTGCGCAGAACCACCGGGGCAACCTGTCGGAATGGGTGATGCTCAAGGACAACCACCTCACGCTGGTGTCGATCGCGGACGCGGTCGCCCGTGCACGTCGCCTCTGGCCTGGCCGGCTCGTGCACGTCGAGTGCGACCGGTTCGACCAGGTGGTGGCGGCGCTCGACGCGGATGCCGACGCCGTGCTGCTCGACAACATGGACCCGGCCGAGGTGCGCCGTTGTGTCGACGAGGTCGACCGGCGCGTGCCCCGCGGCGGGCGGGGACGTCCGCTCATCGAGATCTCCGGTGGAATCGACGCGACGACCTTGGCGAGCTATGCGGGCTGCGGCGCCGACCGGGTCTCGGTCGGGGCGATCACCAACTCGGCGGCGGTCCTCGACATCGGGCTCGACATCGATGCCGACCCCGACCCGGGAGCGATCTGATGCTGTTGGCGATCGACGTGGGCAACACCCAGACGGTGATCGGTCTGTACGACGACACGATCGATCTCGACGGGGTCGGTGGTGACCGCTGCGATACGGGACTGGTCGACACGTGGCGGATCGCCACGGTCGCGGAGCGCACCGCCGACGAACACGCGCTCACCGTCCAGGAGTTTCTCGGTTTCCACGGCTTCAGCTTCGACACGCAGGTCTCGGGCATCATCATCTCGTCGGTGGTGCCCCGGTGCACCGCCGCGTTCAGGGAGATGACCCGTCGGTACTTCGGCTACGCCCCGGTCGTGGTCGAGCCCGGCGTGAAGACCGGTCTGCCGGTGCTCACCGAGAATCCCCGCGAGGTCGGCGCTGACCGGATCGCGAACGCGGTCGCCGCGGTCGACGTGTACGGCGGTCCGGTGCTGGTCATCGATTTCGGCACCGCCACGACCTACGACGCGGTCTCCGAGAACGGCGAGTTGCTCGGCTGCGCGATTGCTCCGGGCATCGACATCAGCCTCGATGCGCTGTACGAACGCGCCGACGCGCTGCGACGGGTCGAGTTCGCCGAACCCCGCGGGGTGATCGGGCGCACGACGGTCGAGTCGTTGCAGTCCGGCGCGGTGTACGGCTTCGCCGGTCAGGTCGACGGCATCGCGGAACGGATCCTCGACGAGCTGGGGCGTGGGACGGTGGTGGCGACGGGCGGGTTGGCCGAGACGATCGCCCCCTACACCCGTTCGATCACCACGGTGGAACCGTGGTTGACCCTGCACGGCCTCCGCCTCATCCACGGAAAGAACCGATGACCGACGACGCCGCCGACACGCCGGAGACCGACGTGCCCGAACCCGTTTCCGAGCGGATGACGCCGCCGTACCGGTTCGACGTCGACGTCACGGCCGCCGCACTCGCCGAGGCCTACCCCGATCTGGAGCCGGGTACCGAGACCGGCCGCACGGTCACGATCGCCGGGCGACTCATGCTGCGTCGGGTCCAGGGCAAGCTCGCCTTCG
>JBDZVK010000087.1:0-9375 GCA_040255725.1 Actinomycetota bacterium | reverse complement strand
TGACATGTGCACCCGCCCGCGGGCGACCGCACGGCGGTGCGTGACCTCCTTGACCGTGGTCTCGGTGGCCCGGGCCCGCGCCAGGGGGTCGAGAAAGCGCCGGGCGGTCATCGGGCGCGACGCGCCATGAGGTCGGTCAGGAACGCCTCGAAGGCCTCGCCGAGATCGTCGCGCTCGAGCGCGAGCTCCACCGTGGCCCTCAGGTAATCGAGCTTGGCACCGATGTCGTAGCGCCCTTCGGAGAACGCGTACCCGAACACGTCGCCGTTCGTGATCAACTCGGCGATGGCGTCGGTGAGTTGGATCTCGCCGCCGACCCCCGGTTCGACGCGATCGAGGATGTCGAAGATCTCGGGGGTGAACACGTAGCGACCCATGACCGCCATCGACGACGGCGCGTCGGCGGGGTCGGGCTTCTCGACGATGCCGTGGATCTGCACGACGCCCGGCTCGTGCCCCGGGTCGACCCCGCCGATGTCGGCGCAGCCATAGGAGCTGATCTCGGCCTCGGGAACCTCGCGCAGCGCCACGACGGGTGCGTCGTGGACTCCGTGCGCCGCGATCATCGCCCGGAGCACCTTGGAGTCGTCGACCATCAGGTCGTCACCGAGCATCACCGCGAAAGCCCGGTCACCGACGTGCTTGCGGGCCACCGACACCGCATGGCCGAGCCCGAGTGGTTCGCCCTGGCGCACGTAGTGGATGTCGGCGAGATCGGCGAGGTCGCGCACCTCGGTGAGCATCCGGTCCTTGCCCTTGTTCTCGAGGAAGTACTCCAACTCGAACTGGCGGTCGAAGTGGTCCTCGATACTGCGCTTGCCGCGACCGGTGATGATGAGGATGTCGTCGATCCCCGCCTCGACGGCCTCTTCGACCACGTACTGGATCGCCGGCTTGTCGACGACCGGGAGCATCTCCTTGGGCTGGGCCTTGGTGGCCGGGAGAAAGCGGGTGCCGAGACCGGCGGCGGGGATCACGGCACATCTGACGTCGTTGCTCATGTGCGCCGATTCCTTCCTTGACGATCCGACTGCGCTCCGGTGCGAGGGGCGCCGAGCCCCCGGGGCTGCTCATGCTATCGCCCGGGTGTCGACCGGCCCGAGCCGCGCCGGCCCCCGGCGGGTTCGGGCACCTGGCCGAGACCCCGATATGCTGGCAGTCGACGTGGTCGAGTGCCAGGAGGGCCCGCAACCGCCGTGCGCGGCGACGAACTCCGGGCGGCCACCGCATCGTTCGAAGTCGGGTGAAATCCCCCGCTGGATCGTCCGAGGTCACTTCATGCCCACCTACGAATACCGTTGCGCCGACTGCGGCCACACCTTCGACATCGTCCAGGCCTTCACCGACGATGCCCTGACCGAGTGCCCCGAGTGCGGTGGCCGACTCAAGAAGGTCTTCGGCAACGTCGGCATCTCGTTCAAGGGCTCCGGGTTCTACGTGAACGATTCGGGGTCGAAGAAGAAGTCGACGGCCGCTGCGTCGTCGTCGGATTCGACCTCGACCTCGTCCGGTGACGCGGCCTCGTCGGGGGCGTCGACGAACGGGTCGGACTCGTCGAAGAAGACCGATGCGACCGGGTCGTCGCGTGCGGCGAAGAAGAAATCGACGGCCTCCTCCTCGTCGTCGGCCGACTGACACCGGCGGTCCGCAGGGCCGACGAGCCGAGGACCCCGGGCTCCGGTCGGCCGCGCGGCTCAGGGAAGCAGCGCGTCGGGAGGCAGGGCCACGATGCCGGTCGCGCCCATCGCCCGCAACTCACCGAGGCGGCGCCACAGCGCGGAGGTCTCGACGACCAGGTGCACCGCGACGAGGTCGTCGCGGCCGGCCAGCGGCAGGATCGTCGGCGACGCCAGGCCCGGGAAGACCGACCGGAGCTGGTCGATGCGGTCGGTGGGCAGGTGCAGCATCACGTAACGGTGGGCTGCGGCGTGCATCGCGGCGTCGAGGCGCAGCACCAGATCGTCGAGTTCGTCGCTGCCGGCGCGGTAGCGCAGTTCGGCCTCGCACTCGACGATGGTCGCCAGCACTTCGAGCCGGTTCTGACGAAGGCTCGTGCCGGTCTCGGTGTTGTCGACGATCGCGTCCGCGATGCCGGCGGCACAGACCCCTTCGAGCGACCCGCCCATCGGCAGGATCGTGACCTCGACGCCGTGCTCGGCCAGGAACCGGCGCGTCAGGGCGGGCATGTGGGTGGCGACGACCCCACCCGCCAGTGCCGCCAGGGTGCCGGGGCCGTCGTCGCCGCGCCCCGCCACCACCAACGTCGACCGGGCCCGACCCAGGGCGAGGCAACCGAGATCGGCGACGCCGTGTTCGAGCGCGATGTCGGTGGCGAGGAAGGCCGCGTCGAGCGTGCCCGCCGCCAGCGCCGCGGCGGCGTCACGGGGACGCATCTCGATGAGTTCCAGACCTTCGGCCTGCACGATCGAGCCCCGTCCGCGCAATCCCGAGACCGGGTAGCCCGCGGCCGTGAGCAGATCGAGTGCGGCGTCACGCAGTCGCCCCTTGGAGGGGACCGCCACGCGGGCGTCGACCGTCGTGGTCACGCGGGCGCTCCCGGTTCATAGGTGCTGTCGCGGGCCGGCCGCTGATGCCGCTCGCGCAGCACGGTCTCGACGTCGCCCCAGGTCATCCCGGCACCGACCAGGGCCGCGACGAGGTGGAACACCAGATCCGCGGCCTCCTCGGCGGTGGCCGAGCGGTCGGGTGGTTGCGCGCCCAACTCGAGACACACCTCGAAGGCCTCTTCCATGATCTTGCGTTGGGCGAGCACCGGATCGGCCATGACCCGGCTCGAATACGACCCGGCGGGCGCGTCGTCGAGTCGGGCGCGCAGGAACGCGTCGAGTTCGGGCAGGAAGGAAGACGGCGGGGGCGAGGTCATGGCGTCCGAGCATCGTAGGAGGCACCGGTCGCCCGATCGAAGCAGGTTGGTGTGACCCGGCCCGCCGCACCCTGCCCGCGGGCACGGTGCGGCGTCACCGTGTGCCCCGAACCGGACCCTCCCGCGGCCCGATGCAGTTAGTCGACGGTTAGCCGACGACTCGTAGCGTCCCGTCCGTGGCCGGAGGTGCCGGCCCTCCCAGGAGGACACCATGACGACGTTTTCGGTCGGCCCCGATCCGAGCCCGACTTCCCGAATCCGGGCGCGGGGGCGCGTCGCCGCGGCGGTCGTGGCCCTCACGGCCGCGGTGACCCTGCTCACGCCGGGCGCTGCGCTCGCCGATGGCGGCAGCGTCTCGATCACCCCCGCCAGTGGCCCGGTCGGAACCGCTGTGACCGTGACCGGCGACCTCGACTCGGACTGTCGGGAAGCCACGGTCGTGACCGTCGAGATCGGCGAACTCGACGGCCAGCGGCCCGCGCCGGACGGCAGCGTCCGCTCGACCGTGATCGGAAGCGCCGATGCGACCGACGGCCATTTCCGCGTGTCGGGGACGATCCCTTCGACGATCGGTACCCACGGCACCGCGGCGCCGGGGCCGCACGGGATCCACGTCTACTGCACCAGCCAGATGACGGCGTATCCGTGGCACGTCGCCACGACGTCGTTCACCGTCACATCCGACACCGACCCCGGCGACCCCGATGACGAGGTGACCCTGGGCGCATCGTCGGTGACCGCGGGCGGATCGGTCACGTTCCGGGCGTCGGGTTTCGCCGCCGACTCCGAGGTGACCGCGACGCTGCACCGTGACCCGGTGCCGCTGGGTACCTTCCACGCGGACGGCGCCGGAACGGTGGCGGGGACCGTGACGATTCCCGCCGACGTGCCCGCCGGTGCGCACACCCTCGTCCTCACCGGTGAGGCCGCAGACGGTGCCGCGCTCGTCCTCCGGGCGGCGCTGACGGTCGTTGCCACCGATCCCGGGACGCCGACGACCACGACGCCGGGCACGAACCGTCCGGTGTCGCCGGGACCGGCCGCACCGGCGGCCGCGGTGGCCACCGAGGCGCACTACACCGGTTGAACGGTGCGCCAGCAGCTCTGAGCACCATCACCGACCGCGCCCCGGCGCCGATCCCGGGCCGGGCGTCGAGACCGTGCCGGATCGGTGACACGGGCCCGCGGGATCGTCCGGATCGGGCCGGTGCGATCCCGAACGATCCGCCCGGCTCACCTTCGATCCGATTCGAGCGCCCGCCCCGTCGATGCCCGCTCGTGCACGATCTCGCGCAGCAGCTCGTCGAACTCGGCGTCGACGGCATCCGACGCGGGGCCGTCGGTTTTCGGTCCGCACAGTCGGTCGACGGTCAGCGACTCGTCGGCGCCGAGCGGGCTGCCCCACTGATCGCGGAGTCGCCTGGCGACCGCGGGGGCGACGGTCTGCAATCGATGACGGTTCGGCAACACCTGCACCAGTGCGGCGAGCGCCACCGCCGCCCATGCCCGGTCGCTCTCGAGCAGGTCGAGCGTGGCGCCGGCGAGGGTTCTCGGATCACCGTCGATGCTGCCCAGGCGGATGCCGAGCAGGCCGGCGGCCCGGAGGTTGCCCACGCCCAGGACGGTGTCGAGCGCGTCGACGACGTCTCGCCGGTCGAGGTCACCGCGCTCGTGCCGGAGTTCGACGATGTCGCTTCTGATGGTGGCCAGGGTCCCGAGCGAGTGACCCTCGAGCGCCAGCGCCTCGGCCGCCTTCAGATCGCGGTAGGCCGGTTCGCCGGATGCCCCGGTCCGCCACGCCAGCGCTGCCATCCGGAGCGCCCGGGCTGCGTCGGCGATCGCGCCCATGGCCGTCAGTCGGTCGGCGATCTTCTCGAGTTCGACGGCACCGCCCGCGGCGTCGCCGGACACGAGTCGTCCCAACGCCGCGAGGTGATCGGCGCACGCGCGCACGTAGTCGTCGTCGAGGTGATCGGCGAGCGTCCGGATCCGGTCCTGCTGAACGGCCGCGGCGTCTTCGTCGCCGCCGTAGCCGAGCCCCATCGCGAGCTGGAACCGGAGGTGGGCCTCGAGGTTCGGCACTCCCTCGCACCGGGCGATCGTCGCGGCGAGCGCGAGCGTCTCGGTGAGCGACCGGACCGCGGCGTAGGTCGCCGACGCGGTCGCCAGTGCCCTGACGGCCGCGGCCCATTCGAGGGCGTCGACCGCGACCCGTTCGAGATCGTTCGTCCGGGCCGTGGTACCGGATGATTCGACACCGTCGGGGCGGGTCCGCGCGACCAGATCACCGATCACCTTCCCGCCACGCTTCCAGTGCCCGTGTTCGCCCCACGCGTCGCCCGCGGCGGTCGCGAGCCGAAGCGCCTCGGCGTGCCGCCCCGCGCCGTCGAGGGTGCGCAGGAGTGCGCCGACGTTGGGCAACTCGGCGACGGCGACGGCGAGGGCCGACCTCACGATCGGTCGGGCCGAGTCGGGACGGACCGCACCGAGTGTGTCGGTGAGCACCACGGTCGCGACGCCCAGACCCTCGACGTCGGACTGCCCGGCCAGTGCGCCGCGGACCGCGTCGGGAAGCCCCAGCCGTCGGCCGGGGCGCGTTCCCACCAGACCCTCGGCGTGCAGCTCGTGGAGGACGCCGGGCGCGGACACGTCCGGGCCGGCCAGGTCCGCGAGGAGCGCGGGGGTGAAACCGTGGTCGAGATGGGCGACCCGGCGGATCGTGTGCTTCGCCCCCCGGGTGAGTCGGCCGAGCGCGTGCCGGACGGCCGCGTCGACGACGTCGGCCGGCCTCGCAGCGGCCGGTTCTGCGCTTGCGTGTGCCGGCCCGTTCCCACGGGCCGCCTGATCGATCCCGAAGGTCGCTTCGGTGGCGGCGAGTTCGATGGCGAGCGGGATGCCGGCGGTGCCCACACACACCGCGGCGAGCCGCCGCCGGTCTCCCGGGTCCACGGGCAGGCCGAGCGTGGCGATCCGGTCGGCCAGCAGGTCGACGGCGTCGCCGTCGGGGTCACCGGGATCGTCGAAGGGCAGCAGGGGGACGACCTGTTCGGCCGGGCTCCCGAGCGCCGTACGCGAGGTGGCGAGGATCCGGAGCTCCGGGCACGACCCGAGCAGCTCGTCGGCCAGGGCCGCCACCTCGGTCAGGGCGTGCTCGCAGCCGTCCAACACCAACAGGCTCTCCCGTCGGCCCAGCGTCGACGCGATCGTGCGCCCGTCCCAGTTCCGCTCGCCGGTCGCGGTCGACCCGATGGCATCCGCGATGCGGCTCGTCATCGGACCGGCGCCGACCCCCACGTCGACCTGGTGGGCACGGGCGGCGCCGGCGGCGATCTCGAGTGCGAGGCGCGACTTGCCCACGCCACCCAGTCCGACGATCGAGACGAGGCGGGATCTCGCCAGGGCCGCGGCCACCGCGGCGAGTTCCCGTCGTCGCCCCACGAGTCGGTCGACCGGGAGCACCCGTCCCGCCCGTGTCGCCCGACCGTTCTCGTCGATGATTCCCCGGAGGAGGTCGTGCGCGGCGACGGCACGTCGTGCCCATGCCCGGTCCGCGTAGGGGCCGAAGGCAGGCCCGCTCCAGAGCGAACGGGCGAGACGGTGATCCCCGGCGCGGACGGCCGCGTGCACGACCCACAGGTCGACCGCTGTCGACGGCAACTCGAGCCGGTAGCCGTGGCCGTCATGGACCACCGACGACGCGCCCAGCGCCCGCCGGATCCGACGGACGTGCCCGTGGACGATCGTCGTTGCGGTCGCCGGTGGGTCGTCGGGCCAGAGCTCCTCGACGACCGCGTCGGTGTGGAGCGCCGCGCCGGGGTGGGCGACGAGCAACGCGAGCAGCTCCCGCGCCTGTCCCCGTCCGATCATGGCGTCGGCTGCGGCATCGTCGACGGCGACACGGCCGAGTACCCGAACCCGAATCTGCGAGCTCACGGCAGCAAGTATCGCCGATTCGTATCGCACGCGACGCGGCATCGTTCCTGACCGACGCGCGGGTGCCGGCCAGGCGCGCGTGCCCGACGCCGGACCATCGTCGGTGCCCGGCGGTGCGCCGCGTTTCTCAGCGCACCGGGCCGCTCATCGTGGCGAGGTCCACCAGTATTCGAGCTGGATCTCGTCGGGGTCTCGGAACACGAGCGCCGTGCCCGCGCCGGACGGGGCGTCGGTGACCGGTGAGTGGTCGACGCCGAGTTCGGTCAGGTGCTTCTCCAACTCGATCAGGTCGGCGCGCGATTCCACCGCGAAGCCGATGTGGTCGAGTCCCGGGTTGCGTTCGTCGAACCGCTCGGCGGTACGGCCGTCGTGCTGGTTGAGCCCGACCACGAGACGGGTTTCGGGGTGGACCAGCACGACCATGACCCGACCGTCGAGGTCCTGGCGCACCAACCGTTTCAGTCCCAGCACATCGACGTACCACTGGGCGCTGGCCTCGACGTCGGTGACGGTCAGGTCGACGTGGGAGATCCCGGTGAACGTGGTCATGGTGTGCTCCTCGGTGGTTCAGGTGGCGTCGAGAGTCGGCCCCACCTCTTGGACTACCATCCGGATCGATCCGCCGGCGAAGGCAAGGAAGCTCGATGCCCCGTCCGATGTTCCGGACCCGACACCTGCTCATCCTGCTCACGACCCTGGCCCTGATGGCCGGAGCGTGCTCGACGTCGACCGGCTCTTCGAACGACGCCGGCGGCAGTTCCGATGAAGACGAGGTCGTCCTCCAGGGTGTGGACACCGTCGAGATCGACCCGTTCACCGATTCGGTCGCGATCACCCAGCTCGCGTCCTTCTCGACGGCATCGGCCGCCGCGGTCACCGCCGCGCTGTCCGGGTTCGACGCGGCCGCCGATGCGATGCGCACGATCCCCGGTGACGCTCCGGGGCTCTACGGCGGCACCGGCGACGATGCCACCTGTGACCTGGGACAGTTGAACGACTACCTGGCCGACCCGGCCAACGCCGACAAGGCGACCGCGTTCGCCAAGGTGCTGGGCATCGAGGTTTCGGGCATCGACGAGACGCTGGAGGAGTTCACGACGGTCATCGTGAACGTCGACCTGTTCGTCACCAACCACGGGTTCTCCGGTGGCGAGGCGAACGCGTTCGTCGCGGTGTTGCAGGCGGGGACCGCGGTGGCCGTCGACCGTCACGGGGTTCCCCGGGTCAAGTGCGCGTGTGGGAATCCGTTGGCGCCGGCTCCGGCGGGCGTCGTCTTCGACGCCGACACGCCCACGACCGGCACGCCCTGGTCGGGCTGGGACCCGGCCGCGGTGGCCGTGCCCGAAGCGTCCGACGAACCGGTCGACGCATTCGATCTGATCGATGTGGAGACCGGCGGGACCCAGACGGTGCCCGCCGGGGGATCGTCATCCACCGGCATCGATGAGGTCGACGAGTGCGTGACCGACGCCGACGGACACGGTCCGGACTGTGGGACCCAGGAAGGGTCTGACCCCACCGACGCCACGGCGCCGGCCACTGCGGCACCGACCACCGCTGCCGGCACCGGGGACCCCGAGGACCGTTCCTGGGGGGTCACCGGCGGTGCGGCGACCGCCGATGCCGACTTCCGGGTGGAATGTGCCCCGAATGGCCGGTTCGAACCCGTGTACGGCAGCGGACCGTACGAGATCTCCTCGTCGGTGTGCACCGCGGCGGTCCACGCCGGCGTGATCACCCGCGAACGAGGCGGCATGGTCACGATCCGGGCGGTCACCGACGGTGGCCCGATGGGCGCGGACACCGCGAACGGGGTGACCACCGAGCCGACCGGCAACCCGCGGGGCTTCTTCGACTTCGTGTGATGGTCGCACGCTCGCGACCGTCACGCTCGATCGGAACGTCACGGCGCGCCCGCGGGCGCGCCGCGTGCTCGCGACAACACCGGTCGAGTCTCTCGACGCAGAGGTGAGCCCGGCGCCGCGCCGGCGTTCGAAGACTCGTCGTCGTTGGCCGGGGAACTCGACGATCGTGGAGCTACAGGCCCGAGACGCTCACGTCGCCGATGACCAGGCTGACCCCCGCGGCCCCCATGGGGAGCCATTCGACGTCGTTGCCGATCGCGGTCACGTCCAACAGCATGCGTTGCAGGGTCGAGGCGACCGTGAACTCCTTGAGGGGTTCACCAAGCGAGCCGCCGCTGATGCGCAGCCCTTCGGCGCCGGTCGAGAAGTCGCCGCTCACCGGGTTGACGCCCGAGTGAAGGCCCGACACCGATGAAATGAGAATGCCCTCTCCCACCTCGGCGAGCAACGTGGCCTGATCCCGGGTACCGGGTGCGAGCTGCACCGCGCGGGCGCCCACGCCGGGCGTGGACTTGAAGCCGCGCACCGCGGAACCGGTCGAGACCGCACCGGCGCGACGGGCCGAGTAGGTGTTGTGCAGGAACATCTGCAATTCACCACCGTCGATCAACACGTTGCGGCGGGTGGCGAGACCCTCACCGTCGGCTTCGGTCGCCCGGTAGGCGCGCGGGTCGGTCGGGTCGTCGACCAGGG
>JBDZVK010000086.1:0-9431 GCA_040255725.1 Actinomycetota bacterium | reverse complement strand
CCCGAATCGTTCGACGCGAACCCGAGCAACGCGCCCGCCACCACGAACCACGTCGCCACCACCAGCACCCGACGGCGGCCGAAGATCTCGGCACCGCGACGCTCCCACGCCAGGGGAACGAACCAGAACAGCGCCACGATCGGCACCATCCGCGACCACAACGACCCCTGCAGGATGCGGAAGTTCGCACTCTGCTTGCGCAGGAACGTGTCGTTGAGCACCGACGGACCGTTGGTCAGCAGATCGGAGGCGAACCGGCCGAGATGACTGCGATCGGCCGGCGCCCGGGTCAGGTCCAGCGCGGCCGCGGCCACCACCAGGGCCACCATCCCCGCCACGGCGAGCACCACACCCTTCACCCGGATGCGTCGACCGCTCAGCACCCACAGGTACAGCGCGAAGATCGGCCCCAGGGTGATGAGCGTGCCGACGTCCGCGCCGAGCATCGGCGCCCCGGCCGACACCAACACCACCAGCATCACGCACCCCACCGCCCACAGCGAGTCGACCCGTCGATCGGTGGTGTGCATGACGATGCCGGCCCACAGGATCGTGCACGCCCCGAGCACCGCGAACGTCGTGTTCGGCACGCCGTAGAAGCGCCCCGCCGAATGGAACGAATACCCGAGCCAACTCGACGACTCCAGGTGCGTGCCCGTCCAGATATCGACCACGATCACCGCCACGGTCACCGCACACAGCCACGCCAACGGTGACAGCGCGTGACGGCGCCTACTCGACGCGAAGAGTCCGATCGCCACCGACAACAACGCGGTCACGATGCCCTGCGCGGCGAAGAACCAGCCGGTCAACCCCGGGATCGCCCGCACCAGGAAGCTCGCCACCGGCAACGACGCCAGACACAGCAACACGACCCGCAGCACCGGACGCAACCAGGCGAACCTCGGCCGGCGCGCGACGGTGAACAGCAACAGCAGGTAGACGATCGCCTGGCCCCAGATGTAGATCCAACTGGTCGGGGCGTAGGTGCGTTCGCGGACCGTCGTGTCGGCGTCGTACGACTCGAGCAGGCTCATCCGGTTCGATCCCGGCTCGTACCGCAGGGCGTTGCCCGGCAGATCGTCGGGGACCGGAACGCCGAGCGCCGACATGATCGTCGGTGCCAGATCGGTGATCGCCACCAGCCCGGTGCGCTGGGTCGACGGCGAGGTGATCACTCCGTGGGGCACCCCCGGTCCCGCCGCCACCATGGGGGTGAGCCGGAACGCCGAGTGCGGCGGCCGGACCGACACCACCAGGATCAACGTGTCGCTGGGAACCTCGTCCATGATCCTGCCCAGGATCTCGTCGCTGCGACGCAGCGACTCGGCCCAGAGCACGTCGCGGGCATCGGGTGTCGCCCGCGACGCGAACGTCTGCGCGCGGCTCAGATCCCCCGGGTCGACCACCACCAGGTCACTCTCGGCGAGCGCGGCCCTGGTCGACGCCGCGAACGCCGACGGGTTCGCCCGGACCCCGAACGGCGCATCCGGGTCGCCGGTGAGCAGCGTGTCGGCGTCGACGGTGCCGTGTTCGACACCGAAGCTCTTGTTCATCACCGCGAGTGCGGCGGGCCGGTCGGTGACCGCCGTCGACTTCAACAGCGCCGGGCGGTCGCTGTTCGCCACGACCGCCGAAGCATGGCCGTGACGGGTGAGGATCTCCGCGAGCGTGCCCGGGGTCCCGTCGGCCTCGTCGTTGTCGTTGCGTTGCACGAGCGACGGCCCGTCGATGACGACGAGGTCGCCTCGGGGCTTGCCGTCGCTGAGACTGCCCACGTACTGCGCCGCGGTCATCTTGCCCACCGACGAGTCCGCGTCGACGACGTTGCCCGCGCTCGAACTCGCCGCGAGCCGCGCCCCGGCCGACAGCGCCAGGTAGCCCTCGGTCGCCGACGGGTAGCGCGACACCGTGCGCACCGACATCGCCGCGGTGGCTCCCCGATCGGCGAGCCGCTGCAGGTTCGGCGTGTTGCCGCTCGAGAGATCGTCGAAACCGAACGGCTCCATCCCGAACACGACCACCTTCGACACGTGCCCGCCCAGAGCCTGGGTGGTCGGCACGTTGCGGGTCCCGAGCACGGTCGCACCCGCCAGCACCAGGATCGTCAACACCACAAGCGCGGCGATTCGGCGGCGCTGGGCCACCACCCGAGGCCACAGCGCCGCCACGATGTCGAGCCCCTGACGGCCCCGGTGGACGAACCCGCTCACCGAACGACCCGTGTGACGGTGGTCCATCGGCACATCGACCTCGACCACCCGGCCACCGGCCCGGACCACGTCGATCGTCATGGCGACCTCGAGCCCGAAGCGCGACGACGACGGCAGACCCTCACGGAGCAGCGACGCGCGGACCGCCCGCTGTCCCGACAACGGGGCACGTGTCGACCGTCCACACGCCGAGCGGATCCCGCGGGCGGCCAGGTTCTTCACGGCCCCGAACCCGCCCCTGCCCTCGGCCGGGGGCAGTACGCCGATGGTCAGGTCCGCGTCGCCGCGCAGCACCGGGTCGAGCA
The DNA here is from genome assembly GCA_040255725.1 of Actinomycetota bacterium. Lineage (GTDB taxonomy): Bacteria > Actinomycetota > Acidimicrobiia > Acidimicrobiales > Iamiaceae > JAFDWI01. The sequence goes on along the minus strand of JBDZVK010000086.1, from coordinate 6,913 downwards.
GAGCTTCGGCGGCGCCCGCGGTCCGCGCCAGATCGGCGTCGATGAGCACGTAGACCGTCGCGTCGGGGGTCGCCGCGACCCCAGCGGCGATCGCCCCACCCTTGCCCCGGTTCGTCGGCAGACGCAGCACGTCCGCACCGGCCTCCCGAGCCACCACCGCGGTGTCGTCCGACGAACCGTCGTCGACGACCAGGATCCGGTCGATCGCCCCGATTCCTGCCAGCGCCCTGACCGTGTCACCGATCTCGGCGCTGCGGTCCAACGCCGGAACGAGCGCGACGATGTGCTCCGAGTCGTCAGGTTCCATCGCTGGCATCGGAGTCGTCATGCTACGCGCACCTCGTCGACGACACGGGGACTTCGGCGGCCCGGGCCTCCGGGTGATCGCGCTCGTTCTCCCTCGCCAAGAGCAGGACGTAGGGCCCCACGTACACCGACGCGAGCGCCACGACCACGATCCCCGAGTCGTTCAACAACCAGCCGACCAGCGCCAACACGAGCGTGGCGATGACCCCGGCACGCTGGGGTGACCGCGGGGGAAGCGCCCGCTGCCAGAGCCGACCGAGCGTGAGCGCCACCAGGCTCAACGCGACCGTGATCGGCACCAGCCACGCCCACGCCGACTGGCGTAGCAGACGCATGTTCATCGACCACTTCTCGCCGATCACGCCCCGCACCATCGACCAGTCGCCGAGGTTCAGGAAGAACCGGCTCAGATGCGTGCGCTGATCCGGCGCCCGCAGCGCGTCGAGTCCCACGGCCACGGCCAACGCGGCGACCGCCCCGAGCGCGGCGTAGCCGACCGTGCGCCAGCGGACACTTCGGCCCGACAGCGTCCACATCAGCAGTCCGAGCACCGGAACCAGCGACAGGATGCCACCGACGTCGGATCCCATCCAGGGCGCGCCGTCGGCGGCCACCACCGCGACGGCCACGATCGCGGCGCCCCACCAGCCCCGCGCCCGGTCCCTGGCCCGCGACACCAACGCCGTGCACACCACCACGGTCGCGGCCGCCAACAGCGCGAACGCCGCGTTGCCGATGCCGGTGAAGCGGGTGCCCTTGTTGGGGGCGTAGCCGAAGAAACTGCCGTACTGCAGATGGGCACCGGTCGACAGGTCTCCCACGATCGTGGCCACCGTCGCCGCGCAGACCGCCAGCAGCGGGTCGAGCGGATGTCGTCGGAACGCGCACGCGGCTGCCGCGACGACCGCCGCGACGACCCAGGTCAAAACGGCCGTGCCCAGCCCCAGCGACGACGCGGTCAGCGACGCCCTGATCCAGAACGTCGCGAGTGGCCACGCGGCACACGTCAGCACGGCGAACAACAACGCGGTGCCCCGGCGGGTCGACAGGCGGCCGGCCATCAACAACAGCACCCCGGCCGCGTACAACGCCGACTGCACCAGGATGAACACGAGCGTCATCGGCTGGTCGGTGCTGCGCCGCGAGACGAGCATGTCGTCGAACGCGCGCAGGCGGGTCAGGTCGGTGCCGCCGGGCCGCACCCGGAGCACGTGCCCGCTCATCGACACCGGCTCGGGCACCCCGAGCAGCGCCAGCGCCGTCGGGGCGACGTCGGTGATCGTGACCAGGTCGGGGCGATGCGTCGACGGCGACTTGAGATGGCCGGTCTGCACGCCGGCGCCGGTGATGATCGTCGGGGTGAGCTGCCAGGTACTGGTCGGCGGCGTGACCCCGACCACGATCAGCGCGGTGTGCGGGTCGAGATGCTGGGCCAGATCGCCGATGATCTCATCGGTGGCGTAGAGCGCCTGGCGGTATCGGCCCGGCGACGCGTCGACCTGCCCGAGACGGTCGGCCCGATCGAGCCGGGTGGTGATCCCCGGGTCGACAACGACGAGGTCGGCGCGGGTCAGCGCGCGTCGCGTCGCGGCGACGAACGCGTCGGGTGACGTGGCGATGCCGCCCGGCGCGTCGGGGTCGACCGTGGTGAGCGATGCGCCCACGGTGCCCTCGGCGATCGCGCCGTCGGGTGCGGCCGCGGCCACCGCGGCGGGCGCCGAGGTGCTCCGCCGTCCGTGGATCATGACGTCGGCGTTCGCGACCACCGCGGTCCGTCGGCCGGCGGCCTCCAGCGCCGCGGCGAGCGTGCCGGGTCGTCCCGCCTCGTCCTCGGCGTCGGGGTCCGGGCCCGGCGGCATGGCGCGCACCCGAACCGCCGGAGGTTCCTGACCGACCGGGACGTCGACCGCCCGGGCACCGGCCGTGCCCGACTCGATCCGGTAACCGGCCCCGAGCGACGTGTACGCCTCGGCGATCTCGGGTGTGGTGCCGCCGCCCCGGATGTTGGTCGCCGCGACCGCACCCCGCGACGCCAGCTCGGCCAGCCGGGGCATCGGCCCCTCGTGGAGGTCGTCGAGGGTGAGCCCGGGCACGCCGACGATCACCACACGGTCCGCGGTCGTCGGCAACGCGTCGGATGCCGCGACGCGGAAGTGCGCGAACAACAGCGAACCGACGAACCACGCGACCAGCACAGCCACGCTCGCGACCTGGAACCGCCGGCTCCGGCGTCGTGAGCCCGCGGTCACCGGCGACGCCCGATCCGGCGCGAGACTCCCGAGACGGCCGACGCCAGTTCCGGCGTCCGGCTGACCGTCGCCAACCCCAGCGCCACGACCACGCCGGTGACCGAGGCCGCGACCCCGGCCGCGATGGCCCGCGACCGACTCTCCCAGCCGATGCCCAGCGCCACCCACGCGGCCGCCGCGACCGCGGGAACGGCGAAGGCCACCGTCCGCCACAGGGCCCCGCCGACCGCCAACGGCCGGCCCACCCGGCGTCGTACGATCGCGAAGAGCACCACGCAGCCGACGGTCAGGGTGACCGCCTGGATCACGCCGAAGCTCACCAACAACACCGTGCCGTGGACGAACCCGGCCACCACGACCATCCCGACCACCGCCACCACCGTCGACCCGAGATTCACCAGCGTGGGGCTGCGCGCGTCACCGAGCGCGTAGGCGGCCCGGGTCAACAGGAAGAACACACTGAACGCGCACAGGCCCGACAGGAACCCGGCGAGGGTCGCCGCGACCAGATGGACCCCGTCGGCGTCGAGCCGGCCGATCCGCACCACCGACAACGCCGGTCCGGCGGCCACCGCGAGCAGGCCACTGCCCAGGGGCAGCAACAGGAGGTTGAGGCGCATCCCACGCGCGAGTTCGCTCGCGAAGCCGTCGCGGTCGTCCGCGGTCGCCAGGCGCGACAGCCGGGGAAACAACGCGGTGAAGATCGGGTACGCGACCAGCGCGTGGGGAAGAAGAAAGAACATGAAAGCGGTCTGGTACGCGATCACGCCGCCGTCGACCCGCCCGGCCAGGACGATCGTCGCACCGATCAGGACCTCGTTGAGCCCGACGTGACCGGCCGCCCAGGCGCCCTGGCGCAGCAACCGACCGAGCGACAGGCCGGTGGTGCGCCACCGGGGACGCAACCCCAGCCCGGCGCGCCACAGCGCCACGAACGGCACGATCGTCATCGCCACGGTGCCCGCGAGCGTTCCCGCTCCGAGCAGCACCTTCTCTCCGACCGTGAGGGCGAGCCCGGCCGCCGGGTCGTGCTGGTGGGCGAACACCACCATCGTGATCGTGACGACGACGTTGTTGAACAGCGGCGCGATCGAGGTGGCCAGAAAGCGGTGATCGGCCTGCAACAAGGCGCTCGCCACGGCCCCCGCGGCGTAGAAGACCAGCTGGGGCATGATGAACCACAACAGGAACGCGCCGATCCGGACCTGCTCGGCGCGCACCGCCTCGGGCGTCCCGATCGTGAGCACCTGCATGATCCAGGTGCCGCCGAACATGCCGACGAGCGCGACGACCCCCACGTACACCGCGCCCCGCGTCGCCAGCACCGACCCCAGGTGCCGGGCCGCGGAGGTGTCGGGGGCGGCGGCCGTCGACCGGTCGCGACGGCCCCGGGTCGCGCCGCCGAGCAGCTCGACGAACCCGGGGACCAGCACCGAGAACAGCACCCCGCCCGCCAACAGTTCGAACAGGACGTTCGACACCTCGTTGGCGCGCTGGTACGAATCGCCGAGAAAGGCGATCCCGAGGGCGCCGGCGACCGCGACCACCCTCACGAACCCCGAGATCCGGGAAACGAGGTTGCCGACGGTGATCAGGGTCGCGGCACGCCCCAGCGAGGCACGCCGTGGCTCCTCGGTGACCTCACCGCCCAGGGCGGTGTCGACGACGAGGTCGTGGGGCAGTGCGTCGGGGCCGAGCATGTCCGGCGGCGCGCCGAGAGGCACGTCGCCGGAGTCGAGGTCGACGGCAAATCCGGCGGTCCGCGGCTGCAGGTCCGACTCCGACTCGTCCGACTCCGACATGGTGGCCCAAGGCTACGTGACCACCCGTCAGGGTCCGGGGCTTGCATTGTGCGTGCGATGCTCGCAGAAGGTCTACCGTGAGATGATCGTCCGATGAAGCCGAGGAGTGAGCAGATGAGCGACGACGAGACCCTGGTTCGCGAACGGATCGACGGGCTGCTGGCCGACAACGATCCCAAGTCGATGACGAACGAGGCTTTTCGCGGCGCGCAGTTCGACGCGGGTCTCGCCTGGGTGCACTTCCCCGAAGGGTCAGGTGGGCTCGGATTGCCGCCCCGAAACCAGCGCACCGTCGACGCCGCGCTCGCCGAGGCCGGCGCCGCGCCGCCCGGATTGGCGCAGTTCTTCGGCCTGACGATGGCCGGGCCGACCATCGTCACCAACGGCAGCGACGCTTTGCGCGAGCGGCTGCTGCGGCGGGCGTTCACCGGCGAGGACGTCTGGTGTCAACTCTTCTCCGAACCAGGCGCCGGATCGGACCTGGCCGGTCTCGCCTGCCGCGCGGTGCGCGACGGCGACGAATGGGTCATCAACGGCCAGAAGGTCTGGAACACCGGCGCCCACCTCGCCGACCGGGGCATGTTGGTGACCCGCACCGATCCGAACGTGCCCAAGCACAAGGGCATGACCTATTTCGGCCTCGACATGCACGCGCCGGGCGTCGAGGTGCGGCCGCTGCGCCAGATCACCGGCGAGGCCGAGTTCAACGAGGTGTACCTGACCGACGTGCGGGTGCCCGACGCCGACCGGATCGGTGACGTCGGCGAAGGCTGGCGCGTGGCGATGACCACGCTGTCGAACGAGCGCACCACGATCGGCGGAGGCGGCGGCGGGGCGCCCCGGCCCGGGTCGGGATCGATCGCCGAAGCGGTGCGGATCTGGAAGGAAGAGCCCGGGGCGCAGCGTTCCGCGGTGAACCTCGACCGGCTCATGCGCCTGTGGTGCACCTCCGAGGCGTTGCGGATGACCAACATCCGGGCCGCCCAGAACCGCAAGGCCGGCAACCCGGGGCCCGAAGGGTCGATCGCGAAGCTCGCGTTCGCCGAGAACAACATGGACGTCTACGAGTTCTGCATCGACCTGTTGGGGGCCGCCGCCCTGGTCGACTACGACTTCACGATGCGCCGCTCCGAGATGCTCGGGCTGCTCGGCCCGCCCGGATCGAGTCGCAAGATGTTCCTGCGGTCACGTGCAAACTCGATCGAGGGCGGCACGTCGGAGATCCAGCGCAACATCATCGGTGAGCGGGTCCTCGGTCTGCCCGGTGAACCCCGGGTCGACAAGCAGATCCCCTGGGTCGACGTCCCCCGCAGCTGACCCGGGCACTGCCCCCGACCCCCGTCCAACACACGAACTCCGGGGCCGGTGGTGCGTACGGACCCCGAAACCGTGCTGCCTCCAGCAAGCGGCGCGCGACCCGTCCGACGACCCGAAATCCGTACCCCCACGGCGAGGGCGGTACGCGACGCTTGACCGATGACCGTCGCCACGTTCACCGACGCCCGCACCTTTCTCGACGTCGCCGCGCCCTTCCTGGCCGTCGACGCCATCAGCACCAACGTGATCGCCGTGGTGACCGAACGGCTCGCTGCGGCCGACCCGGCTCCGGCCGAGACCACTCGGTGGTTCATCGTCTCGGTCGATGACCAGGCGACGGGCGCCGCCATGGCGAACGCCCCCTGGAACCTGTTCGTCTCGGCGATGCAGCCCGGCGCGGCCGGTCGACTCGCGTCCACTGTGGCCGACCGCGGGCTCTCGATTCCCGGCGTCACCGGCGAAGCCGCGACCGTGGCCGAGTTCGTGGCCGCCTGGACCGAGACGACCGGCCGACCCGCGCGCCGCGCCGGCGGTCGCCACGTCTACGTGCTCGACGATCTCGACGAGCCCGATGACATCGACGGCGCCGCACGACGGTTCGACGACGACGAGGTGCCACTCGTCGCCGACTGGTTGACGGCATTCCACGACGAGGCCGTCGCCGACGACCCCGACGTCGACACGCGTGACGTGGCCGAACAGCGCATCGGCCAGGGAGAGATGTGGGCGTGGACCGTCGCCGAGCAACCGGTGGCGTTGGCCGCGTGCAGCGCGCCGACCGTCGGCGTCGCGCGGGTCGGTCCCGTGTACACCCCGCCCGGGCGACGCCGACACGGCTACGGCGCGGCGGTCACCGCGGCCGCGACCCGGTCCGCGTTCGACGCGGGCGCGACCCGCGTCATGCTGTACGCCGACGTCGACAATCCCACGTCGAACGGCATCTACCAGCGGCTCGGTTTCCGTTTCGACCACGACGCCGAGCAGTACCAGTTCGACTGACGCGTCGTCGCCCGGCGCCGCGCACGACTCCGCTCAGCCGCGCGGACCGGACCGGCCGCGACCGACCGTCGAGCCTCACGCCCAATCGTCGGATGGTCCCGGAACGTGCGGAATCCGGCGGTGCTTGCCGGCTGCAGCACGATTTCGGGGTCTATCCACCCAATCCGCCCCGGAGTTCGTCCGGGGGTCAGCCGTTCTTGGGGAGCTGGGAGAACGGGGTGTCCTTGGCCGGACCCTGCT